>WTGE01000211.1 GCA_011525445.1 Synechococcus sp. CO36386bin_37 | reverse complement strand
CATGGGCCACGTCCACCACCTCTTTGGTGACGGCAACGTTGTAGTCGTAAGAAGCAGGGGTCTTGGCGTCGGCTTCCAGGGAACCGTCCATCATCACGGAAGTGAAACCGTTTGCAGCAGCGCCGTAGCAGGTGGAAGGGCTGTTGCCGTGGTCCTGGTGCATCACGACGGGGATGTCGGGATAGGTCTCAACAGCAGCGAGGATCAAGTGACGTAAAAAATTCTCACCGGCATAGGTGCGAGCACCGCGTGAAGCCTGAAGGATCACAGGAGAATCAGTTTCGTGAGCCGCCTCCATGATCGACTGCACCTGCTCCAGGTTGTTGACGTTGAAAGCAGGAATTCCATAACCGTTTTCAGCGGCATGGTCAAGCAGAAGCCGAAGCGGAACGAGCGCCATAATGAAGTCCTAACGAAGGCCGAACAACGGACAATGTCCGTAACCGCGCGACTTTACATTCGACACGTGTGAATGTCACGACACTTCGTTGCAGAAACCACACTGGCGTGACAGCGAGAAAGTGCTCAGTAGGTGTAGCCCGCTACAAAAAGCTGTTCATCCGATGAGGGTTGAGAACCTGGGATATAACGGCCCTCTGATGCCTCTGAATTCGCTCGCGCCCGCGCCAGCAACGCAGCTTGACCAGCCTCCTGTTCTGTTCCAGCCCACGCCTTCAGGCAGGAATGCTGAAGAGCTCTTCCGTAGGAAAAACCGAGATTCCAACTTGCTTTTCTTGGAATCTGATTCATGCAGTTGAGATAAACCGAAGCCATTTCTTCACTCAAACCTCCCGACAGGAAAACGATTCCGGGAACACTGGCCGGTACGCAACGTTCAAGTGTTCTGATGGTCAGCTTGGCAACGGTTGAAGGTTCGGTCCGTTCAGGACAATCTGCACCCTGAATTGTCATTGAAGGCTTGAGGAGAGTGCCCTCCAACAGAACTCCGTTCAGCTGACAGGCGTGATAAACCTCCTTGAGAACATTTTCCTGTACGGATGCAGTCACGTCGATGGAATGATCACCATCCATCAGAATTTCCGGCTCGATGATGGGAACGAGACCCGACTCCTGAACCGAGCGTGCATATCGCGCCAAGCCCCAGGCACATTCGCGAACCGCTAATGGAGAAGGACATCCACCAGGAGTGATCTGCAGAACAGAACGCCATTTGGCAAAACGTGCCCCCTTGGCGTAGTACTTCGAAGCACGTTCAACTAACCCATCCAGGCCAGTGCAGACTGTCTCAATGGATTGGGCTCCAGGCAATGGACGGAGACCTTGATCAACTTTGATTCCCGGAATGATTCCCAACGTCTTGAGTTTCTGAACCATTGGTTCGCCATCGGCATGGCTTTGAAACAAGGTCTCTTCAAACAGAATGGCACCACTGATGAAATCTCCCAGACCTGCAGTTGTAAACAGCATGCCTCTATAAGCTTGTCGATTACCCTCATTGTTTTCAATTTGAATATCAGCAAAGCGTTTCCCAATCGTATTTGTTGACTCATCGGCCGCAAGAATCCCTTTTCCAGATGTGGCCAATGCACTGGCGGTTGAGATTAATTCCTCAGCATGTGCAGATAAAGACATGTAGCTTTCAGCAACACTCGAAGGGTAATAACTGAAACGCTATGGATCAAAACATTGGTTACCAACTTTTGTGATGAGAAAGGGACATTCATGATCTGACTGATTCAAGTCAGCCGTCCTGTCTCAGGGCTCATCTACTCGCTTGATCACACACCTTCTGACTCAACAGCCCTTCACACAACCCTGGGACCATCGGCGCACCCGAGCGAATACTGTTGGCCCACCAAGTTTGAATCCTTGCCACAGGTGCTACGCGTCCATCACTCCAAGTGGTCGGGAAAACAAGATCAGTGTCAGCCTGAACATGGCACGTGGCTTCTCCCTTGGGAGTATGCCAAAGCCCAAAACCATGGACATAGTCCTTTTGATTTGGACTACCCAGGCTGAGACTCCCATCAGAGCCATAAACGTCGAGCCAGCATCCTCGACCATTGTGTGCCACCGAGGCCAGATTCACCTGGGCAGGAACCTTCTGATCCGGTTGCCCGTGCCAATCCAATTGCATCTGAATCAGCGATACATCCTCTGCATCAACAGGTGCCAACTCACCACTGGGTTGGGGACGCTCACTGATAGAAACGCTATTTAGGCTGTGCACCGAGCTAATGGGTCCAACCAGCCAGGACAGTATGTCGAACGCATGGGTGCCGAGGGCACCCAAGACTCCGCCGCCTGCTTCCCGTTGCGAATACCAATTCCAAGACCGAGAGGGGTCGGCACGGCTGCTCATCAGCCAATCCAACTTGACCAACCATGGAGTTCCGACAGCTCCAGCCTCCAACATTCTGGCCGCCTGCATGAACAAGGGAACGGCCCGATATTCAAAGTCCACTCCCACACTCAACTGTTTTTGAATTGCAATTCGCTGCAACTCCGCGACACCGTCCGCACGCAGAGCAACAGGTTTTTCCAGCAGCAAGTGCTTACCTGCCTTTAATGCTTGAACAGCCAGATCAAAGCGGGGTGCCGGAGGCGTTGCAATGATGACAGCTTCGACGCGTGAGTCACTGAGCAAAGCATCCCAATCGTCATAGCCCGAAAGCTTGTGCTCCTGGCAAACCTGATCCAACCGATCCCGGCGGGGGTGCCAAAGCGCAACGGCTTTGAGATCGGATTGCGCAGCGAGCGCTTTCAAGTGAACTGATTCTCCAAAGCCGAGGCCCGCAATCGCTACTCCAATGGGTGAATCGCTTGAGGAGGACAGAGGCATGAGAGAAGCTGATGAGTTTCAGGAGAGTGCAGACAATTGTTCAGAGGAACAAACCTCTGTCAGGACTCCGTCGATCAAGGAATCAGAACCTGAAGGTTGCCACTCGGCACGGAATTGGGGCAATCCGTTTTTTTGTTGATCCCGATAGAGCATTTGATCACAATCAATTTCCATCACAACCAGGGTGCCAAGTGCGGGGCGATCATCCTCCTGACGCAAGCTGTAACGACTCAAGACTGAGACTGTGCCGTCTTTTTTGAGCCGCAGACTTCCGGCATCCCACCATTGCTGGCCTTCATCAGTGGAGGGAACTTCTTTCCACTCCACCTGACCCGCCCTAACAGGCAAAGCGATGAGGAGAAGGGCAAACAAAAGTGTTGCCAGGAGGATCAGAGGCGAACGCAAAACCCTGATCATGCGCTGACCCTCTGAGATTCACATCCATGCAAACGAAGCAAGCTCGCCAGTGTGGACCGCAACTGCGTGCGTGGAACGATGGAGTCAACAAAACCGTGGTCTTGCAAATACTCAGCAGTTTGAAAATTATCAGGCAATTTTTCCCGAAGCGTTTGCTCAATCACGCGTCGCCCTGC
>WTGE01000436.1 GCA_011525445.1 Synechococcus sp. CO36386bin_37 | reverse complement strand
GCTTCTCCCCCACCTATCCCGCTTCAGGAGCCCAGCCCATCGCCGCCTGTGACGTTGGCGCCCAAAGCTTGCACCGCTTGCTGAGGTGCTCACCCTGCTGCAGCTGCTTCTGCCTGAGGTTGCATCCCACCATGGTTAGGCAGTGCTGGTCGACGCCATAGGTGAAGTGCTGACAGGTCATGCAGACCACGCCGCCTTTCCAGTTCTGCAGGTCCCGTTCGTCCACGAAGCCCCACTCCTCCATGACTCCATTGCTAGTACACCTGTTCTAGTTACGGAGTCTTGCTGGCGTCAACTCGCTAAGCCAGCCACAGCCGACCGATATGGGTCAGACGTCACACTCAACGCCCTGAAGCGCTTCCAGACGCTCTTGGACAGCAGCTGCACGTGTCAATAGGTTCGTAGCCTCCTCGCGGTCTCCAGCATCCTGAGCCACAACAACGAGCGCCAGATACTCATCCAACAACTCTTTCAAATCAGCTTCGTTCTGATTGCTCATTTGTTCGTCAGACCCAATACTTCGCTCTGAAGCTTCAATGCACCGATAACAGCACTCAACTGATTCTGTTTCAGCCCTTGTTGAATGACTTTATCGATGGTCTGTAATCGAGCAGCAAGGTAATCATGTCGTTCGATATTGGCGTCTTCACGGAGGATTTCACGGGCCTCAGCGATGTAGACATCAGTCTGCCTGGCTGACAGACCCCATTCACTCGCTGAAAATTGAACAATCGCTGAACGAGATGCGCAGTTGACCAACATGCGAACGACTTGATTCACACGGAGAATCTTTTCGGCTTTGGTTGATTTCTTCGCCATTAATGCACCTCCTTGAATACAGATTAGGGACCTAAAGCTTTAGGGGTGGTTAGAAGCCGAGGGCTTCGGGTGAGAGGTCATCGGGGATGGGCGATAAGGGGGATGACTCACCCTCTGGAGGCGTTTGGGGTGTCTCTCCAGAGTGAAACAACTGATAACCCTGAGACATATCAGTAGTAGAGATAGTTGTCTCAGGTGTTTGGGTTGTTTCAGGCCTGACAGACACCCCAGAAGCTGAATCAGGGTGAGACTACCCGGGTTGAATTGGTTTGAACAAGATCAAGCGACCTTTTTCCATTGCTTGTTCGCGTGATGTGGCAAGGCCACGTGATGCGAGCTGATGAAGGGTTCTGATTCGATTGTTTCGGCTGACTTTTTTGAATTCATCAATTTCGTCTAGGTCAGACTGGCTGATCTCAAAGCCCATGGCCCAGCGATCACGCATCAGCTCCAACGCAGCGAACTGACGATCATTGAGCTTGTCTTCGGCTTCATCGAGGCGTTTGGCTAGCTCAACCTGTTCTGCGTCTCCGTGATGGGCCCAGCCAGCGTCACCGTTGAAGGTGGCGAGGATTTTGATTGGCTCGGCCAGGCGACCTTCGGTCTTGATGATGCGGCGCTTGTCGCGGTCATCGTCAGCATTGAGCCGAGCTACATCAACCAGCTGTGATGCAGCTGCGGGCAGCGCGGTGGTTCCGCGTGAGGAGAAAGTGGCGGACTTGCCTTGGCCACCCTTGCCAGCGTGGTGAATGAAGATCGGCGTCGCGCCATAGGGCGCTACCGCCTCACAGAAATCGATGAATGGGTCAGCGAAGGCTGGGCTGTTTTCTTCGAGCTGCAGCGGCCTAGTAAGGGTGCTGTAACTGTCGAGCAAGAAGATCAGGCCAGGGTGTTCTTCTGCTGCTTGGACCATCACATCGATCCCCTCAGGGGTGAGATGGATGGGCCGCTCACGGGTGAACATCTTGATGATGTGCGGTGAGCGTCGGCCAGCGGCATCGGCCAAGCCAGAGCGTTGGAGGAACTGCTGCCAGATGTGGCCAGGTTGGTCTGTGCCAGCGATAAAGATCGGTGGCAAGTCAACTGCCAGATCCTTTCCAAGGAATTGGCGATCACCGTTGTAAACAGCGCCAAGGGCGGAGAGCACAAAGGTGGTCTTGTTGGCCTTGGGCAGTCCGACAACAAGGTTTGCATCACCAGCCAACAGCAGACCATCAAGCAACCATTTCTGATCTGGGGTATCGATTACGTCGTCGGGGTCATAACCCTCGATGGCACCAGCCTGCTTATGCCGTACATCCCAGATGTATCGCTGCAATTCGGTGTCGCGCAGCGTGATGTCGAGATCACGGGCGACGTGGCGCAGATGAACAAGACGCTCTTGCGAAGGGATCTCTTTGTCGCAGTAAATCCGTTCTGCAGCAGCAGCGAGAAGCTTTAGATCGTCCTTGCGTGATTGATCCGTCGCCGGTTCCGCTTGGGGCTCCACCGGCTCCTGATCCTTTCCGCCGATGCCACTGAGGATGTGATCCATCGTGGCTCCCTGCTGGATCCAATCGGCAACATCGAGTCCTTTTGATTTAGGGCGTTGGCCGTTCCACTGAGCAGAGCCAGGAAATGGGAAACACCAGCTAGCACCGGGATAAGCAGCAGCGACCTGCTCGGCGTACTTGATGCCGCCATCATCCTGATCGGGAAGGATGCAGAGACGATCAGCGGGAATGTGGCCACCATCGCGATCGGGTCTGAAGTTGCCGGAACCGCCAAGGCTGGTGATCGCCGTCAGACCGATGCTGCGAAGGGCATCAACACAGGGCTCACCTTCAACCCAGAAGATCCAGCGCTCGCCATTTTCCAGGGCTTTGCGGGCTTCTCGGATGCCATAAGGCAAAACCCTTTCGCCGACTTGTGCAGGCTCGTAACCATCGATCCGTGACTGCTGCCATATCTTGCGGCCACCCTTGCCATCGTCGGAGCGATGCACCGTGAGTGCATAGGAACGCTGTTCGATGGTGACAGCGGTGAAGTAGTCCCAATGACGGAACTGCTGCGGTCGGATTGCCTTCTTCTGGATCTCGCTAACAGGCTTCCGCGGAGGGTTGATTGCATCACGAACCTTGCGGGTTTCACAGCCAGCAGTGCAGAGATATTTGCCGTTGGTGTGGTTGACCAAGAAATTGGATGCACCACAGTTTGGGCATTCGTAGCTGTGCTCTTCGCCGGAACGGAGCTTGCGGATTTTGCCGCCGTCAGGAGTGAGCTTGTCTAGGTGCTCAAGGATGCTGAATTCAGCCATCGCACCCTCCGTTCAGATCAAGTGCTTCGAGTGATTCCTGATCAACATTGAGGCGATCAACCAAACGGCTGGCGGATCGTGGACAGGATGGGTTCTGAGTGATCACCAGATTGATCAGTTCATCCGTCCGATGACGCGTTGCGCGTACGGAGGCTGATTGCAGCGATCCAGAAATGAACTGCTGCCTAGCGCGAATGCACTTGGCTTCCAGTTGATCGATGTGGGCCTGATTGTGTTGTTGTTGCCCGTTCGCGCCGCGGCCCGTTGCGATTGGGGGATTGAGGT
>WTGE01000223.1 GCA_011525445.1 Synechococcus sp. CO36386bin_37 | reverse complement strand
ACTTTCTTTTGATTGTATAAACAATTAGTTTTCTATTCAGACCGAGCAAAATTTTCTGGTCATAAATCTGGATCAGATACAGATTTTCTAGTTAGCATAACAAAAAATTCCTGCATATATAAATTAAGGAACGAGTTAATGTTCTAGAAATTGATTAATTAATAAATGGTGATTACGCAATCAACAACAGTCGAAATGAGAGATCACAATTTGAGATCGTCATCGGGGCTCACGGCCATCTCGTCGTCAGCGAACAAGGCTTCCTCCAGTTCCTTGCGCTGCTCCATCTGGCGCAGGAAATAACCAGTCATCATTGCTGAGGCCAGCATGTTGGCCAGATTGTCGCGATTGGTTGTGACCTTCACTTCAAATTGTTCTCCAGGAAGCATTCCCAGCAATCCTTGAACGTTGTGACGAATGATGTCCTGAATATCACCACTAGCTGATCGAGCCACCCTCTGCAGCACGTCCGGTGATTGGTCCTGCAAGTACTGAATCAGACCGTTGACGGGCTGGCCATCCTGGCTATCCGTGGTTAGGAACTCCGGATTGAACATCCTGACCACCGCTCTTGAGTGAACAGACCTTATCGCAGCTGGGATCTAGGACACCTGTGAATCTTGGTGTGAGAACCGAATCGGACCGAACCGATTCAAGGGCCAGTAGCGCCAGACCGCAGTGCCGATCACCCTTTCCTCGGGCAGAGCACCCCAGACGTGAGAATCGAGACTGGCATTGCGGTTATCGCCTAAGACCCAATACTGATTCCCGGGGATCGTAAACGGACCCTGTTCGTAATCCATTGCTTCTTCGATCCAGGCCTCCGCAACGGGCAAGTTGTTACGCAACAACGCACCATCGCGCACTTCGATGATGTCTCCAGGGAGACCCACCACACGCTTGATCAGCGCTGCCTTGGGGTCATAACCAGCATCCACCAGCTGTGGCGGTGCGCTAAAAACGACGATTTGATCCAGGCCGATGGGCGCATGGCGTTGACGCTGCCATTTCGGCGTGACCTTCTCCACCAGGATCCGATCCTGCAGCTGCAAGGTTGGCAGCATCGAGCCTGAGGGGATCCAGCGGGGCTCAATCACCTGCCAGCGCAGGACCAGAGCCAGAGCCACCCATACGACTAGTCCTCGCCAACCGCCGCGAGAACTGTTGGGCTTGAGGTCTGAGTTGGGTTTGTTAGCCATGGCCGGTTCTGCGTTAGCCGAGGATCGCATCAGCCCACTCCACTTCCCTGACGCAGGCCCTCGCCAACCTGCAGGCCGCTGTCCTGCTGCTTCACACCCTGCAACAGCAGGGCCTGCGCCACGTGGTGCTGTGTCCTGGCAGTCGTTCCGGCCCCTTGGCTCTGGCTGCAGCTGGCTTGATGCGCGCTGACCTGATCACGCTCAGCACCGCCATCGATGAACGATCGGCTGGGTTCTACGCCCTCGGACGATCCAGTGCTTCGGGTGTACCCACCGCCGTGATCACCACCTCGGGCACAGCGGTGGCGAACCTGTTACCAGCAGCTGTGGAAGCCGATCGCTCCAACCAACCGCTGCTGCTGATCAGCGCCGATCGACCACTGCGGCTCAAAAACACAGGAGCCAACCAGACAGTGAATCAGGAGTCCTTCCTGAACCCCGTGTGCCGCTGGTGTGGATCAGGCCCTCTGGACGGACCCACAACGGAATCCGATCAGGAGATGCTCCACCTGGCCCGCACCGCCTGGGCGCAGCTGCATCAGCAGCCCGGACCTGTCCATCTCAATTGCCCCTTTGAGGAGCCCCTGCTTCCGACCCGCGAGCAACAGCTTGAGTTTTGGGCGGGATGGGACAAGACCCGAGTCACGACCACTCCTGTTCCCGTCAACCATCGCTGCGAAGGCCTGAGCCCCGTTGATCCAGCGCCCGGCCTCGATCCCGATCGACCTGGGGTGATCGTGGCAGGACCCTGGCGAGGACTGAGATGCGCTCTTCAGAGCTATCAAAATGGATTAATCGCTTGGCAGCAACGCAGTGGCTGGCCCGTACTGGCGGATCCCCTGGCAGCGATACCAGAGGGCTTGGGGGGAGTGATCCGCCATTGGGATCTGTTGCTGCCCGAAGGATTAAACAACTTGCCAGCCAACGCCCAGGTGATGCGACTGGGCTCAATGCCCGCCAGCCGACGCCTGGAAGCCTGGCTGGCCCAACGCGAGGGGTATCAACTGTTGATCACCGAAGGCGATCCACGACCCCTTGACCCTCTTAACAGAGCGGATCAATGGAGCGGTGGCTTGGCCCAGTGGTGGCAGCAGCTCAGCCCCACAAAGACTCACCTGGGCGATCCTGCACCCAGTAAGTCATCGGAATCCGCTCAGACGCTGAAGGACTGGTTCACAGCCGATCGTGTCGTCCAACACCAGCTAGGCCAGTTGCTCCCCCTGCAAGGGGCCGTGAACGAACCCGCCCTGATGCTGGCGTTGGCCTGGCAATTGCCCCGAGGCTTGCCCGTGATGCTTGCCGCCAGCAGCCCGGTGCGCGATTGGCAGGCCTTCGCTGCGGCCGATACGGGCCGAAGACGCTGCTACAGCTTCCGGGGGGCTTCCGGGATCGATGGCACCCTGTCTCTCGCGCTGGGTCTGGCGGCTGAGCTGGGGCCCACGGTGTTGATCACCGGTGATCTGGCCTTGTTGCACGACAGCAACGGCTGGCTCCAGGCCGCCATGGCCCGGTTGCCCTTGCTCGTGCTGTTGATTGACAACGGCGGAGGCGGCATCTTCGAGCAGTTGCCGATTGAAACCACCCCTGAAGGAGCCTTTGAGCAGCTATTCACCATGCCACAGCCTGTGGACCATCTCGCCCTGGCAGCAGCCCACTCCATACCGGTGAGACAGCTCGCCTGCCTGGAGGATCTCTCCATGGCTCTGGAGTGGGGCTTCAGCCATGCAAGCACTGCTCTTCTGAGGGTCTGCACCCATCGTCAGAACGATGCCCGGCTTCGCTGCGATCTGCGTGAGGCGTTACAACAGAACATCAGCTCTCTCTGATCGCCATGTCTGAGCCCGTCTCCCGACAGGTTCTCCCAGGATCCAGTGGAGTGACCTGGCAACCATGGGGCCAATACACGGATGTGCTGCTGGATCGAAGTGAGGCAGGGATCGCCCGCATCGCCATCAACCGCCCAGGCAAACGCAATGCCTTCAGGCCCCGCACCGTTGCAGAACTGTGTGATGCCTTTGCGCGCATCCGTGATGACAGCAGTATCGGGGTGGTGCTGCTCACCGGTGTGGGGCCCGCGGCCGATGGCGGCTATGCCTTCTGTGCCGGCGGTGATCAGAGCGTGCGCGGCGATGGGGGCTACCTCGACGAAACTGGACTGGCTCGCCTGAACGTGCTCGACCTCCAGCGCCTGATTCGCAGCCTGCCCA
>WTGE01000188.1 GCA_011525445.1 Synechococcus sp. CO36386bin_37 | reverse complement strand
ACCTTGTTTCCTCCTTTCTCGGAGCCATCTCTGGAGGAGATCAATGAAAAAGCACAGTGGATCAGCAGCTGCATTCAGTCAATTACTCCTGTTGAGACTTTCGCCGTTCAATAAACAACACGATGCAGTTAAGCGCTCCAGAAATTTTAGTGGTCATGACTTGAAGCAACGACTTAGCTAGTCGAGCGATTGGAGCCATAGCCTGTGTGGCCGCCTTTCCCTCGTTTACCAGGGATCTCAAGAGATCCTCCTGCTTGATTCCCTGATCCATCGGCTCTGAATCCACGGTGATCCATCGCCTTAGGTTGGGTTGCAGACACGGAGTTCGGCTTCTTGCGCTGAACGGACCAGAAGGGGTCGTTCATGGTCGTGGGGATCCCAATCGCTTGAGCGCTCTGAAAACGTGCTGAGAATCCAGTGGTGTCTTCACAGGCGACCAAGCCTTCAAAACATGCCCAAAGAAAAGCCCCCTGTGCAGCCCGTTGAAACAGGCTCCTGATCAGCCTGACGCTTCAGGAAAAGGAGTGACCTCAACGACGGAGTCAAGGGACAGCGGACCATATAAATGCGGAAAAAGCATCCCTGTTGGAACGACATCAGCACGCAGTGGCGAGCGAATCCGCTTGGGGTCGATTCGCAGCCTGAGAACATCCACCCCACCGGAATAGAAGCGCTCATAGGTGTCCTGCACCTGTTCTTGCCAGGACAAGTGAATGAAACCCACCTCTGCGAGCGTGAGCCCTCGGGTCGAGACGCGATAGACACCTTGCTTGAGAGCCTCCTCCCAATCGGAGACCAGAGCCAGATGAAACAAGGGTTGATCGATGGGAATCTCGGTGGAATCAGCGGGGAAGAGGGGCTGCAAACCACCCGGAGACCAGGGATCAGCACGTTGCATCAAACGTTCGAAACGGGGATCGTCCAGAAACCGGTGAAGCCATTCCCGAAGCGGAGCCAACTCAGAACTAGCGTCGAACGACGACGGATCAGCGATTCGCCACTGCCGGACGAATGGCCATAGGGCAGCATCAGCAAGTGAGATGGAAGAGCCGAGCAACCATGATTGGCTAGCAATCAGCTGACTCCAACTTTGGAGGATCTGCAACCCTGCATGTTGGTGACTTTCCCTAGATTCACCAGGATAACGATTGGTGTATTTGAAGCGGTCTAAATGATATTTGAAGGCTGCATCATTTTCTGCAATCAAAGCCGTGGAATCACCAGCCTCGAGGAGACCTCGAGGATCTGCTTGCTCTAAAGCCCAGCGCATGATGGCTTCGCTTTGATCAATCACTGTGCCACCTGCTGTGACCAACACTGGGACCGTGCCCTTTGGTGAGCACTGCAGCATCTCAATAGGCTTGATCTTCAATTCAATCTCTCGCCAATGCACAAGGAGACCTGCCTCAAGCAGGGCCCAACGTGCTCGCATGGCATAGGGGCAACGACGGAAGCTGTAGAAGATTGGCAGCACAGATGGGCCATGACAACTCGACATCTATCAAAATAATGAAGCAAAAGCAATCAACCGAGAAGATTAGAAAAAATAGTTTTTTGTTTTTCAGAAAAGCACACAACACGCGAGGCAACAATCAACAAACTGGATGAATCAGGGCAATACTGGATTCTCTTAAATATGACTCTAACCCTCATCGCAAAAGCCGTACATTCGCAACAATGCATGGACGATTTCTCACCCCAATGCTTCCACTTCAGGATTCAGGCAGTCATAATTAATTCGCTGAAGCAAGGATGATTCAGATTGATCGGCACGTCGAAGAATTGATTCAACGCCCCTAATTCAACAACACCAATAAATGTTGCGATTCATAATTGCAGAGTGGTACCAATCAACGTTAATTCTGTTTCACTGTTTCAACTTCTGTTTTCAACCTCATTGATCTTCAATCAGTACAGATCGTGCCTGTTGCTCATGTTGTTGCTGGCGCATGGAGAACCGTGCACGATCGTCATCACTGAAGCGATCCACACAATGCATACACTGGACCCCCTTGATGTAGCTCGGGTGTTCGCGATCGCCCGGAGAAAGCGGCATTCCACAGGCGTGACAAAGGCTGTGGACGCCAGGCTCCAATTGATGATTGAGAGCCACACGCTGATCAAACACGAAGCACTCCCCACGCCAACGGCTCTGATCCTCTGGAATCTCCTCTAGATACTTAAGAATGCCCCCGCGCAAATGATGAACTTCGCCGAACCCATTCCCCTGCAGAAAACCACTTGCTTTCTCACAGCGAATACCACCTGTGCAGAACATGGCAATGCGTTTCGGTGATCGCTCCTCAATCAGGGGGCGCAAGGTGGTCTCGGCCCATTGAGGGAAATCACGAAAGCTTTCAGTACCTGGATCGATTGATCCCTCAAAGCTGCCGATGCTGATTTCGTAGCGGTTGCGGGTATCGATCACCAAGGTGTCTGGATCGTCCACAAGGGCATTCCAGTCCTGTGGCTCCACATAGGTGCCCACCTCGTTTCTTGGAGTCACACCAGGAACACCCATGGTGACAATTTCCTTTTTTCCCCTGGCTTTGAAGCGACGGAACACCGATTGAGCGGCCCGGCTGTGTTTCACCTCAAGCCGTTCGAAATGTCTGCTTCCCAGATGTAAAGCCTCCCGAAGTGCGTGTAAAACAGCCTTCACTCCGCCATCAGGGCCGCTGATTGTCCCGTTCACACCCTCCTGGGCTACCAGAATGGAGCCGAGCACTTGATTTCTGCTGGCAAGGGCAGGCAGTTCTGTCAAGAGAGCCTCTCTCTGAGACGCATTCAACGGTGTGAACGCATAAAAAGCAGCAACATGCAGCAGGCTCATGTTGCGTTTCAATCGACATAGGTTCAACCTAGAGCAAGAGTCCTGGAATCCAGAACTGGAGGGCTGTCAGTGCCTTCAAGTCGCACCCTCCTCGATAATGAACCGATCAGAACCCTGACGTGATCCCTCCTCAGGACTCTTACCTGGAGCCGTGCTGCCTTCCAGCAACCGGCCCAGTTCCTTGAGAAGGGCAAACCTGGAAAAGCAGTTGCTGGCGTGAATCGCAGTGAAATCCAATCAAAGTTGCATTAGGGCCTTGCTGTTTCCGACCATTTGGCGCGAACTCCCGCATCAGCCAGCAATTGCCGATCTGCTTCCACGTCGGGATTGCCTGTCGTGAGCAATCTGTCGCCATAAAAAATCGAATCAGCACCCGCCTGCAGGCACAAGATTTGCGCCTCTCGGCTCAATTGTTCGCGACCGGCACTCAACCGCACCCTGGCATAGGGCATCAGGATGCGTGCGGTGGCCACCATACGCACGAGTTCGAGTGAGTCAAAGGGTTGTTGGCCCTCAAGTGGTGTGCCCTCAACAGCCACAAGACCATTCACAGGAACACTTTCCGGATGGGGCTTCATGGTTGCGAGAACTTGAAGC
>WTGE01000250.1 GCA_011525445.1 Synechococcus sp. CO36386bin_37 | reverse complement strand
CCCATCAGGAACAGGGCAATACGGGTGCCGTGGGTCATGAGTCAGACGTGACTGCCTTGAGTGTTCCCCGCTTTGCTCAAGCAATAAAAAAAACCGCCATTGCTGACGGGGTGAAGTTGATGTCTGACGTACCTCAAGCCTCGACTGGGGTTGAGGTCTCCGCTTCCTCTGCCTCCAGACGGAGGTAACGCTTCCGTTGGGCTGACTCCAATCCTGATGTCTGAACTGGGTGTTTGGGAGCTACTCCTCTTTGGGGCCGATCAAGACCTCTGAGTAGTGGATGGATTCCTCTTCGGCTCATTTTGTTCTCCTTGGTTATGTGTGAATCTCGCGTCTTGACCCGTGGTTCAATCGCGTTACTCGATACTTTCATGGTATCCGAAGTTGTTCTGTGATCAAGATCACCTGTATTGGTGATTACCGTATGTGGTTCTGTCGGGAGATGGATAGCGACAACCACAAAACGCCCCCTGCTTTTCCCCGAAGGGTCTTGTATAGCTTTCAGCCAATAGGCATCGGGCTTCCCGACGTGGCGTCTTATTTCACCTAAGCTCATCTTGTGCTTCCTTCTTTTTGACGAAGGCAACGGCTCCAGCCAAAGCTCCTCCTGCGAGTTGAAATGCATACTTCCTTTGTGTGCGGAGCCCTCCTTCTACGTCAGGCTCAGTTAACGCCCACATCAGAACGGGAACCCAAGCAATTAAGCCGAGCCTCCAAGACCTCTGACGAATGCCGTAGATAGTTCCGATGAATGGAGCGACAACAGCCGTGACAACTCCTATGAGTACTGGGTTGGATTTCGCCCGACGCTCTTTAGGCGTTTGGGTCATAGCTTCGGTGGCGCTCATTTTTTTTTCGGTAGCAGTTGTTAGTTAGCAAATGCCTTGACGACTGCAATCATCACGAGGACGATGATGGTGTTGATAACGAGGGATGAACCTGTCATTTGTGTTGTTCAGTAGTGGTTGGTTGTTGTGGTCCTGCGAGGAGTTGTCGTAGTTGTTGCCCTGGTCGGAGACCAAAGATGAGGCTGAAAATGATGAAGGTGGTTATCCCGCTGATGAGACGTTCTTTCATTTGATTCATGTGGGTTGTGGGACTCGCGCCCCGTGAACACACCATCTCCGTTCCAGCTAGCGACTACCTCCCCCAAGCGAGGGATTTATTCGTTGCGTCTGGTAGCTCAAGCGGGGGATACCGCTGACTAGTCCTTGTCTTTCCTGAGCTTCTCGAAGGCAGCCATAACGTTTGCAGTGGCTACCGCCTGTGACTCTCCAGTGACCTGCATCCGCCTCTCGACCAGCTTCTCTACGAGCTTTTGGGTTGAGTCCATAGGGGGTTCAGCGGTAGGGATCGACAGCTGAGCAGTAGGTCCAGTGCTTGCAGCTTCTGAGGGAGTGGGAACCAGGAGCCAGTAGCCCTTGTTTTAGGTGACACGAGCCAAGGACTTGGCACTGCCCAAGGGTGACGTAACCGAAGTGGTGGCAGGTCGAGCAGCTCCTGTGACCCTTAAAGGAGTCCAGATCCCTGTCGTCGACAAACCCCCACTCCTCCATAAGTCACTTATCAGTACGCCTGTACTAGCCAAGATGATGGGCAGAGGTCAAGTGATCAGTTGCATGAATCCACAGTTGAGCTGTAGCCCCAGCATGTAATGCTTCCGAGTAATGGGTGCCAAGAGCGAGGCTGTAGCACCCTTTTATTCAATTATTGCTCGATCTCTTCACACATTTCATCAGTAATACGAAGCGTGCTGTAGATCATTCCCCATAGTGCTTCTGACATCAGAGAATTGTATTCAGACCATTTGCTCTCATCCTCGTCAAAAGCAATAGGGTTGAGATGTCCGATAGTCTCTTCCATGCAATAAAATTCAATGTCAAGAGCACCCCTGTAATTCATAAGATTGGCCAGGAGAGAGTGCATAAAAAGAGGAACTTGCTTCTCAATATCTTTGAGAGTATCGGGATCAAGTTTAATTTGAGTATCAGTCATGTTGGTAATGGTCATTAGTTTCAATCAATTAGTTGGAAGTCCAGCAAAACAACACGCGACTCTTAGGTAAGGGCGTTATTCAGGGATAGGTAGTAGGTGGTTCAGGAGACATTTTCCTGATTCGGGAATTTGTCCCTTTTGCCCGTTGCTTGCGTTTCTTCACAGCTTCGGGTTTGTCAGCTGTTAATGCTGGGTGCTTCATGAGCACGAGATAAATGTACGGGTTATCAGCGACTGCTGTGGTCTCCAAAGGACACTTATCCAGAAACCTAGTGCTGTGCGTTAGAACCGTATAACTGGCACAAGACCTTGATATCTAGCGCGGTCTAGTGTGCGTTAGCCCGCACCCCCGACCACTAGCGCGTGCTCCTATGTAGCCGCGTCTCTCCCTGTGCCAGGTAATCACGAAGACACCCATACGCATCAGCCATATCTGTTGAGCAGACCCCAAGCAGTTGATTTAGGTGCTGATACTTAATCCTGAACGACATACTGGTGTGTCTCCTTGCATCCATGTAGGCACTCCTAGGAGCGCTTTGGTAATAACAGGACTGCTGGATATCCCAAAGCCACTTAGATAGATACGATCATCCCTATTGTTCCCAGGTCCGCCTTGACTGAACGTTGCGTCTTCTACTTCTGCCGACTCTAAATGCCAAGTATGTGTGAACTACGATTGTCGCTAGTCCACCACCGTATAACCAAAAGAATTCTAGGTTCTCGCACGGACCCTTACATCCCAAATCTATCCATACCATTCCGGTAAGGAGAATGAATATGCTGAACAGCTGAGAAGCGACAAGAACTGAGAGCTTGAGGAAGGTCATGAACTTCATGGGTCGCTTGGCATCTGAAGTTGATTTCATCTAGCTGCCAACAATCATTATCATCGTTGCTCCAGCAAATGCACCAAACACTGAAAACAATAGCGTATGTATCACCGAACAGGTTGCATCCCTTCTAATCTTTATCCCGCTATTAATGCTCCACATTGTAATGGTCTTTTGTCCAGTGAAGTATTCAGCGATAGGAAGCATGCCCACATAAAATACTATTGCTGCTACCAATAAAACCACAAAATCAGTTGGAGTTATTACTGTTCTATTGAATACTGATACAACCATCTTGGAAGTGATCAGGCAAGCAAGCAAGATGTTGGTTAGGAAATTGGGATTCATTGAGAGTCACCTTTGCACTTTTCCAAATACTTCTCAAATGCACTAACCGCTAAAGGACAGACTGCTACCCCTTCTTCAACCATATATGTTGCAAGCCATATCGAATCCTTAGAGCAATCAAGAACATCCATCAATTCAGATAGCTTTTGATTTATTAGCTCATAATATTTCGGAAAGTTTTGCTCTTTAATTTCTCTTCTAGATGGTCCACCTTGAGCTATCGTAAAAAATGCATTTAGTGTGCCATATAAGATCTTT
>WTGE01000411.1 GCA_011525445.1 Synechococcus sp. CO36386bin_37 | reverse complement strand
TCGTGGATGCTCTTGTAAAGAACCTCGCTGACGCGGTCGGCATCCTCGGTGAGTCTGTAGGTGAGATCGCCGGCGGACAGCTTCTCCAGAGCACCCAGCTCGACGGTCTGCAGGGTGCTGAACAACTCCCGCCGCAAACGCTGGCTCACCTGAAGGGCGGGATCGGCCAGAAGGGAGTCCTGACCGAATTGGGCCAGTTTCTGAACGGCAAAGATCAGCACCCCCTGGCCGATCAGCTGCAACACACGGCTGAGATTCTGGGAGCCGAGCGCCGGAAACAACTCACCGGCAAGACGCACCAGCAGTGGGAAGCTGCCCACATAAATCAGCATGCACAATCCCCCCATCAGCAGCTGACGCAGGTGCGGTCTCAGCAGTGGGAGAAGACGCCGGAAACCGGCCTGAGAGGGGGTGAGCATGGCGGCACAGTATCAATGTCACGTCGTTGATCTCCCGCCGATGAAGCTGGATCAGTTCCTCAAATGGAAGGGCTTGGTCTTTACCGGCGGAGAAGCGAAACAGCGGATCCAGACAGGAGAGGTCCGCGTCAACGGCGTGGTGGAGACCCGTCGCGGCCGGCAGCTGGTGGCGGGAGATCGTGTTGTGCTTGACGGCGAGGAGTCCGTGGTTGACGGGGAATCCACGACCACGCCGTAAGTTGGCCCGCAGATCAGTCAAGGATTGAAGGCGTGCGCAGACCGGTGATCGCTGGCAACTGGAAGATGCACATGACCTGTGCCCAGGCCAGGGATTACCTGGCGGCCTTCCTTCCCCAACTGGCAGAGACCCCCCAGGACAGGGAGATCGTTCTGGCACCACCCTTCACTGCGCTCTCCACCATGGCGGCGGCCTGTGAAAACTCAGTGGTGGAACTGGCCAGTCAGAACGTCCACTGGCAAGACCACGGGGCCTTCACAGCTGAGATTTCAGCCGAAATGCTGCTCGAGCACGGCGTTGCTTACACGATCGTTGGTCACAGCGAACCCAGGAAATATTTCAGCGAAAGCGATGAACAGATCAACCACCGGGCCCGCTGCTCCCAGGCCAAGGGGTTGATTCCCATCGTCTGCGTTGGCGAGAGTGATGAGCAGCGCGAACGGGGTGAAGCGGAGCGGGTGATTCGCCGACAGATCGAGCAGGGACTGGAAGGATTGGACGCCAACAAACTCGTGGTGGCCTACGAACCGATCTGGGCCATCGGCACCGGCAAAACCTGTGAAGCAGCTGAAGCCAACAGGATCTGTGGCCTGATTCGCAGCTGGGTGGGTGCCACGGATCTGATCATTCAGTACGGCGGATCTGTCAAACCCACCAATATCGATGAACTGATGGGGATGAGCGACATCGACGGCGTTTTGGTTGGTGGAGCTTCCCTCCAGCCAGACAGTTTCGCCCGCATTGCCAATTACCAGGCCAGTTGATGTGAGTCACCTCTGGCCCAAAGGCTGGCGGCAACGCACAGCCGTGATGGGGGTGATCAACATCACACCGGACTCCTTCAGTGATGGCGGTCGTTTCACCGAGGTTGAAGCGGCAGTTCGGGAAGCAAAGCGGCAATTGCAACAGGGGGCTGATGTGCTGGACCTCGGGGCCCAGAGCACACGACCCGGTGCCGAGGAGGTGGGCGCTGAAGAGGAATGCCGACGCTTGCTGCCGGTCCTTGGCGCCATCCGACAACACTGGCAGGAGGTGTTGATCTCGGTGGACACCTTCCTGGCTCCTGTAGCCGAGGCAGCATTGGAGGCAGGCGCCAGCTGGATCAACGATGTGAGCGGCGGGCGACGCGATCCCGATCTGCTGCGGGTGGTCGCCGATGCCGGCTGTCCTGTAGTGCTGATGCACAGCCGCGGCAACAGCAAAACAATGGACGAGCTCACCGATTACAGCGATGTGATTCAGGAGGTGAGGGCAGGACTGCGTGACCGCACAGACGCGGCCATCGCCGCTGGGATCAGAGAAGATCAGATCATCTGGGATCCAGGCCTCGGATTCGCCAAAACGCACGAGCAGAATCTGAACCTGCTGAGGAATCTCGAGCAGCTCACCAGTGAAGCCAGGCCGCTGCTTGTCGGACCGTCACGAAAGCGGTTCATCGGCGCCGTCCTGGATGAACCCCGACCCAGAGCGCGCCTGTGGGGAACAGCAGCGGTGGCATGCCGTTGCGCACAAGCCGGCGTTGCACTGGTGAGGGTTCACGATGTCGGTCCGATCGCGCAGACTTTGCGCATGGCGTCAGCCCTTTGGTGACCGACACAATTTTCGTTCAGATCGCTGCTTACCGGGACCCTGATCTCCCAGCAACGCTCCACAATCTGCTCGAGCAAGCCGCCCATCCTGAGCGACTGAGATTCGGCATTTGTCTGCAACTGGCAGAGAACGATCCGAAGGCCTGGAGTGCATCAGCGTTCCCAGATCACAGCCATCAACAGGTCAAGCTCGTCGCCGCAACAGACAGTCGTGGCGCCTGCTGGGCACGAAGTCAGGCGCAAGGTTGGTACGCCAATGAGCACTTTCTGCTGCAGATCGACAGCCATATGCGAGCTGTCAAACATTGGGATGACTTGTTGCTGCAAACGTGGAGTCGTTGCAATGACTCGAAAGCTATTTTAAGCGTTTATCCCAACGGTTTTCAACAACCATGTCAGCTGCAGACAAGCACCTTGCCAATAATGGCGGCCAAGGAATTTGATCAGTACGGAATCCTAAAATTCCAAGGAATCAGTCGTTACAAACTACCTGAACAGCAACCGGCAAAACCTCTTCCAAATGCTTTTGTTGCTGGCGGCCTTCTGTTTGGGCCAGGTGAGATCGTCAAGAGAGTTCCTTACGACCCATCGCTCTATTTCTACGGGGAAGAAATCAGCATGTCCGCAAGACTATGGACACACGGTTTCAACATCTACTCCCCCGATCAACTGCTGCTCTTTCACCTCTACAAAAGTGGTGGTCCCAATGCTGATCGATCCCCCACTCACTGGAGTGATCACAAGGGTTGGTTTCAGCTGAACCGCCGATCCCTCGTCAGAGTGCACACCCTCCTTGGAAGCCTCTCAGGGGCACCGACAGAGTTACAACCAACAATGGAGGATGTCGACGATCTCAATCATTTCTGGCTTGGGAGTGAGCGATCACTCCATGATTATCAAAACTGGTCAGGGATCAATTTCAAAGACCAGAGCATCACAGAGGAAGCTCTGGCCGGGAACTTCCCCCAATCAGTCGACGGGCTCAATCAGTGACAACGCCCTCGATCCGATCTTCCACCTCCTGATACAGCTCCTGCAGCTGCTCAATGTTTTCGTCTGAGGTCTCCCAGTATCCACGACCATTCACCTCGAGCAGGGTGCCCACGATCTGGCGGAAGCTGTTGGGATTCAGTTCCAGAAGACGCTTGCGCATCTCGGGATCGTTGATGAAGGTTTCGTTGGCTTCTTCGTA
>WTGE01000001.1 GCA_011525445.1 Synechococcus sp. CO36386bin_37 | reverse complement strand
GTAACTGGATCAACCTGTTCAGCAACAGTCAATCCATCGAACTTTCCAGTGATCTAGAGCGGGGCTATGAGGCGGCTTTGCTTATTCAGAGCCTCGAACTTGAGTACTACGGCGACCGGCAGATCCGCCCCGATCTCAAGCTTTCTGTCCCCAGAGCTGTTCAAGCCACCATTCTTCGCCGGTTCAGAACTGCCCTGGCCATCTGTCGTAATTCGGCTTCGAATCTTTCTGAACAGCGAGGACAGCTGGACTCCCAGGAGCTGCGACAACTTCAACTCATCGAAGATGTCGTGAGCCGTTATGAATCCAGACGCTTAAGCGGCTCCCCCACGATCAGTCGCTCACCGGATGCGTTACCACGTTCTCTACTTGGCGTATTTGACAGCATTCGTCTTCAGTTGGATCCTTCGACTGAGGACACCGTTGTTGCGGGCTATCGACGTCGTCGTGACAGCACGCTGATTTCGCTTCGGGTTCTGCTGTTGCTCATCTTGGTTCCCCTGTTGGTACAGCAAATCGCTGGAACGTACTTCATCTCACCTGCTGTCAATCACTTTTCACCTGAACTTCCCTTCCTCAGCTATCCAAAGCCTCAGCTGGAAGAGAAGGCTGCTGAAAAGCTTCGTCTTTATAAGCAAGAGCTTGAATTCGACGCCTTCCTCAAGGGTGTGCAGCCCTTGGATGATGCTCAATTGCGCGACAAGCTAACTGAAAAAGCGACGGAACTCAAGCACGATGCCGATGAAGAGAGTCTCAAGGCAATCAAAAATGTTTTCGCTGATCTTGCAGGTTTAATTGCCTTTGCGGCGGTGTGCCTTGTGAGCCGCAACGAATTGCGTGTTCTCCGAGGATTTGTGGATGAAGCTGTCTACGGCCTAAGTGACTCCGCAAAAGCTTTCGCCATTATTTTGTTTACCGATATCTTTGTTGGTTATCACAGCCCGGAAGGTTGGTCTGTATTGCTGGAAGGTATCGCAGAGCATTTTGGTCTCCCATCAAGCCAGAGTTTTGTCAATCTTTTTATTGCAACATTCCCTGTCGTCTTGGCGACAATCTTCAAATACTGGATTTTCAGATATCTCAACCGGGTGTCTCCTTCGTCCGTTGCCACTCTGAAAGGGATGAATGGAGGTGGCTGATTCAACGGCACAACACGAACGATGCGATTCAGGCTTGAACAGTCGTTTAATCCTGGTCAGTGGTCCAGCCCGCAGTGGCAAGAGCCGCTGGGCTGAACATCTGCTCCACAACCAGCCTGTGGTCACCTACATCGCAACTGCTGCAGCTCGACCAAAGGACCTTGACTGGCAAAAACGTTTGGAGACTCACCGGCAGCGTCGCCCTGATCACTGGAACGTGGCGGAATGCGGTGGGGAGCTTGTGGAGGTCATCACGTCCCTCAACCCCGGTCAGTTTGTACTGATTGATGCACTTGGCGGGTTCGTTGCACATCACCTGGAACTCGATGCATTTGCCTGGAGTGTGCTGTGTGAGCGACTGATTTTCTCCCTATCCAGCTCGCGCTGCACCTGTGTTCTCGTTGTCGAAGAGACTGGTTGGGGCGTCGTTCCTCCAACACGTATTGGTGGGCTCTTTCGCGACCGCTTGGGAGCTCTCGCCCAACAACTGGACGGCGTCGCAGACGCGGCATGGCTTGTCATACAAGGACGGGCACTCGATCTCCATGCCTTAGGTCAGGTGGTGCCATGACTGAGCTAGCACCCCTGCGTATTGCACTGTTCGAGCCTCAGATTCCTCCGAACACTGGAAATATTGCTCGCACCTCAGCCGCCTTCAGGGTGCCATTGACCCTGATTGAACCTCTTGGCTTCAAGATCGATGACCGTCATGTCCGCCGAGCTGGGCTTGACTACTGGCCCCACGTGCAGCTCTCTGTTGCCCAGGACTTTCCTGCTTTTAAAAGAGACCTCCTCCCGGAGCAGAGATTGATCGGCTGCAGTCGTCGCGGTGGTACGTCGTTGTCGTCGTTCGACTTTCGGCGTGGCGATGTTCTGCTGTTTGGTCGTGAAGACACCGGCCTGCCTGAATCTGTTCGCCAGGCCTGCAACACCATTCTCACGATCCCGATGCCCGGAGCCGCGGATGACACTGGCCAGGGGGGTGTGCGCAGCCTCAATCTTTCTGTGGCTTGCGCTTTGGTGACCTACGTGGCTGGGCAGCAGTTGCGGTTGTGGTGATCCAACCACTGCTCCAAGCCCCCTTGCACTGGGATGTTCGGGTCGTTACCTTCAACGCGTCTCGGGGTTTTCATGCGCGCATTGCTTGCTCTGGCAACTGCTGTAACCCCTGTTGTGTCATTGGGCGTGTGGACTGCACTGCCTGGAATTGCCGATAACGCAACTTTTGAGCTGGCTGAGCTCCCCCCACTGCCAGCCTTAACCGCCCCAGACCCTGTTCCTGTTGTCAGCAACGCCGAAACCTCGTCCCAGCTTTGGTTCAAGGTTGCTGAATCCACGTCACTGCATCGGTTCTCCAATCTGCTCAAGCTGGATTCAAAGGTTCTGGCGACGTTGAACAACGTGCCCGAGACTCATCTTTTTAAATCAGGCAGTTGGTTGACCCTGCCAGGTTCAGTCCGTTTTGTTGCCGTGACGTTGTCGTCACTCGATCAAACCAGCGAGCGTCAATCGCTCCCCGTTTCCGCACCACCGCCGGTCAGCACCGTTGCCGAGATTCAGAAAGGCGACTCACTGGCTGCTTTCCTTAAGCGTCACGGTGTGACCAAAGAACAGCTCAAGGGCTGGAATCCAGGACTCGAACTCAACTCCCTCACGGTTGGTCGAGAACTTCAAATCGCTCAGGCTTCTTCGGGACAGTCCGTTCTTGCAGTTCGCCCACTCCGTAGTGGTGGCGCCGCTTGGCCCGACTCGACTTTGCTGCCGCCGGCTGACCAGCCCGACGAACTGAAGCCTCCGATTGTTGGTTATCAGTGGCCAACCAAGGGTGTTTTCACCTCTGGCTATGGATGGCGCTGGGGGCGGATGCACAAAGGTATTGATATCGCCAACAACACTGGAACGCCTGTTGTTGCTGCTCGAGATGGGATTGTCTCCTTCTCTGGTTGGAGCGGTGCCTATGGCTACCTCGTTGAGATTGCTCACAGCGATGGCGAATCCACCCGCTATGCCCACAACAGCCGCCTTCTCGTCAAGAAAGGTCAGGTCATCCCCCGTGGTGCACGCATCTCACTAATGGGAAGCACCGGTCGAAGCACAGGACCCCACCTTCACTTCGAAATCCGTCGTCGCGGTGGGGCAGCCCTGAATCCACTGGTCAAGCTTCCTGCGAGAAAAGCCTGAGCAAAGAGAGCTCACCGATTAACGAATGGCAGAAGAACCTACGTCTGGTTCTCTCCTAGACGAATTAATAAATGTCAGAGGGGAGACTTGAACTCCCGACCTCAGGGTTATGAATCCTGTG
>WTGE01000459.1 GCA_011525445.1 Synechococcus sp. CO36386bin_37 | reverse complement strand
TGCAAACCTTCTTGCAACGAATGGAAGCGCTGGAGTTGTTGGTTGAAAGCAGTGATCTTTCACTTCAGGCCAGCCCTTCTGGCAAGACGACGGATGATGAAGCGTCGTCCAAGAAAGCAGATACCAAGCTCACGCTTCAATTGAGCTTTTACGACTTGGTTCCGGAATCTGCTGATCGCTCAATTGCGGCAGGTTCCAACGAAGAGCCTGTTTGAGCCTGGTTGCCTCTAGATCTGATTGATACCATCTGCCCATAGTTCAGGCATGCGAGCGGTTTCGGTTTGGTGACCACCTCCTCCCGGCGTCTTTTTCCGCTCGTTTTGATGCTTGGTTTGGCTGGCCAAGGGTTGGTTGAGACACTGTTGCTCGAACGGTCAGTTTTGGCTCAAACCGTGTCTGGAGTTTCCCTCAAGTTGCGCAAGGAGCCGAAGCATCTTGATGTGATGTTGACCGGCATTGGTGATAGCGCTCAGGTGGTGCAAGAGCAGAGCACCAATACCAGTTGGCGGGGTGAAATCAGCAGTTCCGATGCGGGTTTGTCGACGAAGCAGGTGGCGCAACAGGTGGCCATGCCAGAGATGGGTTTGGCGAGTGTTCGTTTAAGTGGATCTGGTAACTCTTATCAGCTGGAGGTTCAATCCGTTCGTGGCAAGAGTTTGCCGAAGCCAAAGATCTTGGCCAACGGAAACGATTTGGTGCTTCGTTTCATTGGCCTCGCCGGAACTGCCGTGACGCGTCAAACCGGCGCGCTGGATTTGCGCCGTCCGGCCCGGATTCCACAGAGTGTTTCAGCTCCTCCACTGAGGTCTCGAGCTGTAGCACCGCCCTTGGGCGATATGGCGGTGGGTTCGATGTTGATCAACAACCGCAGTCTTGTGCAAGCCAGCGGCCCCCCGGTGACGCTCACCCTTAATGACGCTCCAGCTAAGGACGCATTGATGTCGTTGGCTCGTCTCGGGGGTTATGGCTTTGTTTTTGTGGGAGATATTGATTTGGCAACTGATGCTGATTCTGAAAGCGGTGATTATCCCGTCACGATGGCTTTTAGAAATGAGCGCTATGACCGGGCTCTTAACAGTGTCTTGATGGCCTCTGGATTACAGGGGCGTCTTGATGGCGGAACATTGTTGGTGGGGACCGCCCTCTCTGCAAAGAGCTTTGGGCCGCAGATGTCCAAAGTATTTCGTTTGAATCAGGTCGATGCTGAATCTGCTAGTCGGTATCTAGGCAATCTTGGAGCAATAATAAAGATTGCGAACACGTCAACAACAACTTCCCGTGAATCAGAAACGTCGGGAACAAGTTCAGACAGTTCTGAGTTCAGCACATCAACGACGAGCGAAACCAGCGTTGTTGATACCTATGGTTCTGATGTTGGTCCTCTGGTAGGTCTTGTGGGAACGACTGACTCTCGTCTCGATACAATCACCTTGGTAGGCGATCCTTCGCTGATAAGTGTTGCTCAAAGTTATCTCAAGCAAATCGATCTGCGTAAGCGGCAGGTTGCTGTAAAGGTGCAGATCTTGAATGTAAGGCTCGAAGATAACGCCAGTGTTGATTCTAGCTTCTCGGCAAAGATTGGGGATGCGTTTATTGTAAGCCAAAGTGGAAAAGCCCATATGAACTTTGGGGCCTACAAGCCAGGTGGATCTTTGGCTGGAACTGGGGTTTATAACGGCGAAGAATATTCAGCTCCTGGGACATACTCATCCTTTGTGCCAAAAGTGCAGGCTCAGCAGATGCGAGATCCATACGTTGAGGCGCAGGAAGTTAAAAGCCCTTTTATCGAGGGAGTTGATGTCAGTAGGCCTCAGTTCGATGGTGAAGGGCAATTTACTGGGTATGCTCCTTTGCTGGATGAGTTGGGACGGCCTGTTTATGTTCCCGATTCGAATCCCAACGCAGCGAGTTCGCTTGTGCCAAGACTTGATGCACAAGGGCGCCCAATATATGTACCTGATACGAATCCTGCTGCCACAAAAACAGGGGTGCCGCAGTTTGATAAAAAGGGTCGTCCAATCTATGTTAAGGCTAATGATCCAAATAAATTTAAGTACCCCAATAACTCATTTTACTCCTACATAGAATCAGTTGTTATATCGGCGAACGCCAAAACTTTGGCTCAGCCGACGCTTTTGGTTCAGGAGGGTGAAAAGGCTTCTGTTCGCTCTGGTGTGAGTGTGATTACTGGTGTGGAGAAGACTCTGGAGGATAATGGATCAACGTCGTTTAGTAATACACGGGAAGATGCAGGTCTTACCGTGGATCTTGAAGTGGAGAAGATTGATGATAATGGATTTGTCACACTCAAGTTAGACCCCACCATTGCAGTGCCAGTTTCGGCTGGTGTTCAGGAAGGTGTGGAAATTTCCGATATCAACAAGCGGGAGCTGAAATCCGGTCGTATTCGTTTGCGTGATCGACAAACTTTGATTCTCACCGGTGTGATTCAAGAGGAAGATCGTGCGTTGGCGCGCAAATGGCCGATCCTTGGTGATCTTCCATTGCTTGGCCAGCTGTTCCGCAGTTCTACCCGTAGTCGCGCAAAAAATGAGCTTGTCATCATCGTGACTCCTTCCATCCTTGACGATGACAATGGAGGTGCGTATGGCTACGGCTACAGGCCAGGCACGTCAGAAGCCACGCGGTTAATTGGTTCTGGCTCGTATCCCTAGCCTTGATTTCACAACCCCATTCCACCTGGAATCAAAGTTTTCAGTGCAAGCGGAGCCAGAGCACTCAAGGTGGAGAGTGCTCCACCCAGCACTGCTGATCCAAGACCATTGCCGGATTTGGATTTTTCGCTCTCGTTGGTCTGGATCTTGCTCACGGCCAGTCGCACTTGCTCGCTCTGTTCCGGTGCGCCTTGTCGATCCAGGAGATCCGCTGCATGCAACAAGTCCTGCGCAGCCGTAATCTCGTCCCCTTGTTCACCTCGACTGAGCCCTCTGGCGATCCAGCTCATGGCTTGTTCAGGATCTGCCTGGATCGCCTCTCCAAACAGGCGTTCAGCCTGCGGCCAGCGACCGGCCTGAGCTTCATCCACGCCAGCGTTGTGAAGTGAAGCGGGGCTGCGCAGGCCTTGGTTGATGCCAATGGCTCCCAGCCAGTGGCTCGTTTCCAGTGCGCCTGAACTGATCTGGCTGCCGCTCAGATCTGCTTGCCGAAGATCCGTTCCGTTCAGTTTGGCCCCACGGAGGTCTGCGCCCCGTAATGAAGCCCCTTGCAGGCTGCTGAAGCGCAGGTCGGCGTCGCGGAGGTCTGCGCCATCCAAAACGGCTCTGCTGAGGTTGGCGCGTTGCAGATCAGCTGCGGTTAAAACAGCATCCCGTAAGTCTGCATGCACCAGATCGGCATCGGCCAGCTTGCAGTTTGGGCACGATTTTGATGAGAGAAGGGGGATCAAATCGTCCGCGCGGGCTGAGAGCGGGGCTCCGAGCAGCACTGTCAGCAGC
>WTGE01000103.1 GCA_011525445.1 Synechococcus sp. CO36386bin_37 | reverse complement strand
GGTCAGAGTGACGGACTGCAAGGACATGACTCTTGCGACTTACATCAATGGAAAATTGAGAGGTAATTGGTCAAAAGCAACCAAAAATAATCAATCCTTTTGCAACAATAGAAGCGATTTGGAGATCGTAAACATGAAGCTCTAATAGTTGATTGCAACCATCCACCAAGGCGCTCATTAACTCTGTAACAAAGCACGCAGACGTCTGGCTAGAGCTTCAATTGGACCCGCATCCTGAGGTGCCGTACAACGCTGGCCAGAGCTGCCATCCATCCAGACCGGATGGCGACCATGCCACAGCATGGGACGTTCCGGTTGGTCCCACCAGCTGAGCATCAGGTTGATCTCCTCGCCACTGCGATAAATCTCCAATTCAAGATCCCGCTCGGGGTGGCGATGGCCCTCAGCATCGCGGGTTTCAATCCGTACATGCAGCTCGTCGCGTTGCTCGGGAGACGAAGGGTCAATCAACACCACCGCGTGGCTCCAGGGCTTGAGACACACATCAGCCGACTTGGCGATCAACACCAGAAGGTCCATCAGCTCAAGGCAAGGCGCGGATGGAACGGATCAACAGACGGATCGGCCCAGGCCGGAATCCCGGATTGAGATCACCCGCATCACCGAACTTGGAATGCAGCAGCTGGATCCGTGTGATGCCGGAGGCGTCAAAGCGCAACGGCAACCCCACGGGTTTGGCACGCACGGTGGGGCGAAGCTCAGCGAAAGGCACCGTGATTCGGGTGACACCATCGGCCGCCGTTGCCACATCCACCACCCAGCGCAGTCCGCCGGGGATCAGGTCGGTGAGTCCCAGGGCACCATCACGACAACCCAGGGCAAGCTTCAGGGTGCGACCCTCCCCCTCCACATCCAGCTGGAGGGCTGAATAGGGGGAGAGATCCAATGGGGGCTGCAAACGCGGCGACCGGCAGCTGACGAAACCGCCACCAGCCTCAACCAGCTCACCTTCGAGCAGGAGCCCCTCCGCGCTGACATGGCAGCCGGCGCGGCTGCTGCCGCCCATGATCGTGTCGTTGAGACTGGACCATTCAGCAAAGTCCGTTGCCTGGAAAAGGGTGACAACCTCAACTGAGTCCAAAAGGGAAGAAAATCTGAAGTCAATCCACACTCTCACATGGGCAATCCATCCATCAGTGGATTGAACGAATCACACCAATCGTGAAGGGTATAAATCACAGTTGCAGATCAAGCTGAAGCTGGCTACAAAAAAAATTAGTGCTGGGAAAATCAATGCAACGCCTGTTCCGCCTTGTGACGGGAATGGTACTTTCGCTGACGCTACTGCTGATGCCTGCATCCCAAGCTGAAGCGGCGTCAGGCGCAACAAAATACATCAAAGGTGAAAGCCGCCAGGTGGGCAAAGGCGAGGTGTTCACCTGGATCAGAGTTGACAAGAAAACAGGGATTCCTAGGCAACTTGGAATTTCTGTGACACCCAAGGCCTTGCAGGGACTTCCTGCAGACGACGAACAGGCCCAGCCGGGTTCGCTGAGGCTCAAGCTCATCGACGGCAGCCCGTATCACAACTTTGAATATGAGCTGATGTTCCCCGAAGAAGCAGACAGAACAGCTTTTAGTCATATGGGGTTCAACTGGAATCCTGAAGGCCACGGGCCGCTGCCAGGGGTCTTTTATGAGCCTCATTTTGATGTTCACTTTTACATGGCGACTCCTGAATATCGTCACAGCATCACGAATGACAGCCTCGCCGATGATCTGCATGTTCAGAACATCGAGCCGCCTCGTCCGTTTCTCCCTGAAGCTTACAAACGCGCTCCCAACACCTCGGAACCAAGGATGGGAACGCATTACGCAGACATGAGCTCCGAACAGCTCAAACCCGGAAAGTTTGACAATATTTTCCTATTTGGTGGACATGACGGCAATGTTCTGTTCTGGGAGCCGATGCTCACCCGCGAGTATCTGCTCAGTAAACCGAATTTCCATGAAGATATTCAGCAGCCAAAGGCATTTCCTGTCAGCGGCTACTACCCACTGTCCTATAGCGTGAAGCACAATAAGCAAACCGGCAACATTGATATTTCTCTGGACGAATTAACGCTGAGGGCGTCGTCTTATCCGAACAATGTCTATGGCGTTGACCCCTGCATTGACTCTCGGATGGCTGACATCATTTTCAAATACAGAGACGCAAAACCAAAAGGTCTACTCGTTCCAGACAAGTGCAAACCACTTCTCCCTGTGATCGAAAAGGGGCTGAGCTGAGCAACCAACGGCTCAGATGTGAAAAGCCGGAGACGTTCGTTGAACGTCTCCGGCTTTTTTGTGACGACTTGATTCGTCTCAGGAATCAAGAAGCATTCAGTGCAGGATCATCGGCAAAAACGACAACTGTGCTGGCTGGCTGAACCAGCTTCGCTGGAGTCGCCTCAACGGAACCGGCTGGATCCAGGAGCTGTTCGAGCGCTTGGCGCTTCCCGGCACCACTGACAAGAAACATCACTTGATCAGCGGCACTTAGGACCGGAGCAGTCAAGGTGATTCGATCCAGACCCTTGCCACGGCCAACGGTCGCCCATCGATCCACGATGGTGGGTGCTTCGGTGCCGGGAAACAACGAAGCGGTGTGTCCGTCGTCGCCAAGGCCAAGCAGTATGAGGTCGAACACAGGAGGGGTCCCGGGACAGATTGTCGTCAGCAACTGAGCGAATGCATCAGCGCTGGCATCAGCATCCGGCAGTTCCACCGTGGGAACCGCATGGAACAGCGCAGCTGCTCCAGGACCTTCTGCCAGCAGGGTGCGACGCAACATGCGGGCATTGCTCGACTCGTCATCAGCAGCAACCCAGCGTTCATCGCCGAGGAACACATCAACCCGGTCCCAGGGCAAGCGTTCCTGGCCGAGCAACGTGTAAGCCTTGGCGGGGGTGCTGCCACCGGAAAGCGCAATCCTGCAGCGATCTCGCTGATCGAGCACCAGGCTGATCCTGGCCGCGATCGTCTCGGAGGCACGACGGGCCAACGATTCAGCGTCGCTCGCCCGCTCGATGCGGTAGTTGGTCATCTCTGCTCCGATCAGACCAACCATTCGGTGTGGAAGGTGCCTTCCTTGTCGATCCGCTGGTAGGTGTGGGAGCCGAAGCAATCGCGCATGGCCTGAACCAGGTTCTGGGGCAGGCGACCGGAGCGGTAGCTGTTGATGTAGTCCAGGGTGCTGCTGAAACAGGGCACCGGAATTCCGGACTCTGCAGCACCGGCAACAACCTTGGCCAGTCCAGGCAGACGACGGTTGATCTGCTCAGCGAACCAGGGATCCACCATCAAGTTGGGCAGATCAGGGTTGGCACCGAATGCATCCTGAATCCGCTTCAGCAGGCGGGCCCGAATGATGCAGCCGCCCTTCCAGATCTGCGCGATCGACGGCATGTGCAGGCTGTAGTCCAGATCCTGCGAAGCGATGCGCAGCAGTTCCATGC
>WTGE01000025.1 GCA_011525445.1 Synechococcus sp. CO36386bin_37 | reverse complement strand
GTTCCACTGCAGGCCCAGGCTTGGACCCCAGGTTCAAACAGTTCATCCGCGCGTTCAGCGCGCAATGGGCTTTGGAGCGTGAGGCCATGGCCAGTGGCGGAGCGCTCCTGATCGGGGCACACCACTGACACCTGATGCCCGGCCGCTGCCGCCGCCGCCGCCAGGGTGCGGATGCCGTCGGCGAACACGCCGTCGTCATTGCTGATCAGAATCCGCAGGGGGTTCATCAGATGCTCTCCATGACTTGAGTCTCGTCTGGGCCGATCTGCCCTTAGGCAGATAGTGATGCAGGTTCGGGCTGCGACGAATCATCCCTGCTGCACAGCGAATCCTTGCGCAACGCGCGGCTCCGGTTCGCGGCAATGCTGCTCGTGTTCACTGCGGGTCCATGCGGTGGCTGAGTGTCCTCCGCTCTGCCTCAAGACTCTCCTGCCGCTTTATTTCGTTCCCATTGCGCACGATCACTCGATCTGTTGCTTGAAAACACCCCCACACTGCGCGCGGATGCTGAGAGCTGGAAGCCGAATCGTGATGAGTGCGTGTCAGAGCAAATAAACGGTTGGATATCAGGCCTCCAATAAATAGGTCTTCTCGCTGAGAATGCGGTAAAAAAGATAATCTGGAGAATGATAAGTCCTGGGCAAGGAAGAGTGCAATCGTTGTAAGTAATCCCAACAGATCGTTCGCTTGATTTTTTCGAGACTGTTCCCTTGTTCAACGAGAAGTCTCAATGCTTTGCAGTAGGTTGGAAAACCGCTTTCTAATTCTGAAATTGTTTTTACTTTATTGAATTTAGTCATGAAAGATGTCAGGACTGGTCCAATTGTGTTGAGTGGGCTGTTCTATTTTGGGTGTCGAGGGTTACTGAATCCTGTATCGAAATGCTCACAGTTGTTTGAAATACACTTTTTCGTGTCATCAGATACTTGTTCTGCGTTTTATCTGTAGCTATCGCAAAGATGTTCTTGCATGATCTCAAGCAATGACCGCTCCTCTTGCAGCATCAGCGCCACAATCTTCGATTTACCGTCGTTACTGGGCTACTCAAGGGAAGAAATGAAGCCGGATGCCGGTGTTCAGGAGAGGGCGTTCGCTTGAGATAAGCCCATCTCAGGCTCTTGCCCTTGAATTGCGACGATTCCCTGCAACCGAGTCTGGATGGCTGTTTACAGTCATTGCCGCGATATCAATGCCTTGAGCGCCACAATCTCCCTGAAGCAGCTCACCGATCAGCTTGATGCCCTCGAGGTGGAGGCGGCCACTGAGATTCAGGCGGCCACTGATGCCGTAGAACTTGAGCAGCTTCGGGTGGGACTTCTTGGAAAGAAGGGTCGGCTTTCAGCTGTGCTTGGAGCGATGGGCAAGCTGCCTGGGAATGAACGCCCTGTGGTGGGACAACGCGCCAATGTATTGAAAACCATGGTGCAGCAGCAGCTCTCTGAGCGCCTTGAGGCTGTGAAGGGTGCAGCGATGGAGGCGAGGATTGCCGCTGAGACACTGGATGTGACGGCCGCTCCGACGGGCGTGCCGATGGGGCACAGGCACCCATTGGTCACGACCACCGAGGAGATCGTTGATTTGTTTTGTGGTCTTGGTTACCGGGTGGAAGAAGGTCCTGAGGTGGAAACGGACCACCACAACTTCACGGCCCTCAACATTCCCCCAGACCACCCTGCACGCGACATGCAGGACACTTTTTATCTCAGAGACAACCTGCTGTTACGGACCCATACTTCACCGGTGCAGATCCGACATCTCGAAACCAATCCCCCGCCGGTGCGCATCGTGGCTCCCGGTCGGGTGTACCGAAGAGATTCGGTTGATGCGACCCATTCACCTGTGTTTCATCAGGTGGAGGTTCTGGCCATCGATGAGGGATTGGATTTCAGCCATCTCCGCGGCACTGTGATGCAGTTTCTCAAAGCTTTTTTTGGTGACCTGCCGGTGCGTTTTCGGGCCAGTTATTTTCCATTCACGGAACCTTCGGCTGAGGTGGATGTTCAATGGCGGGGCCGCTGGCTTGAGGTGATGGGTTGCGGAATGGTTGATCCAGCTGTTCTGGAGGGACTCGGTCTGGATCCTGATCGTTGGAGTGGTTTTGCTGCCGGTTTGGGAGTGGAGCGGTTCTGCATGGTGCGCCATGGCATTGATGACATCCGCCGTTTATATACAAGTGATTTGCGCTTTCTGGAGCAGTTCTGATTTGACTCGATCTGGTGCAGACGGCTCGAGTGTCTGTCAGATGTGTTGCAGTTCTCTCAGGCAGTAGTGGATTGATCAGAGGCAATGAATTCTTGGTTTGTTGACCAGCGTCTGATCTGACAGATCCTGGGCAAAGAGGCTGATCCAACAAAAAAGGAGGGTGATGACTCCTCCCATCAATGGTTTTTCATCATGACAACCATCGCCAATGTTCAGGGGCAGGAGATGAGAACGGAATGAGAACACCGCTAGCGATTGCTGAATGACATGAACTTCAGTTCCACCTCGATTGTGTCTTTCTGCCATCCGGTGGGAAGACATCAGAGTCGGATATTTCGCTGGTTTTGGTGATCATTATGGGCAAGTCAGAGCGGATGCCATCAGTCGTGCTGCTGGTCATCGCCAACATTTTGAACAGGATTGCATCAAATGAATGAACCCGATAATTACATCTTGGCGGATTGGTTCCCAAGCACTCTTCACACAAGCTGGGGCAGAGAATCCTTTGCTGGTGAAACTCTGGAAGATCCTGCTTTCAATCTGCATCTTGAGCAGTGCTTCTGGAAACGATGGATGCGGTTCAACTAAGGAAAAGGTTGGGCTAAGTGGAGAAAAGAGCTGATCAATCCCAGCTGACAGGCTCAACTTTCACTGTCTACCGATCACGAGTTTGCATTGCTTGTAGGTCGACTTTGCTGTGTCAACGCAAGCAATTAGGAAAACGGCAAAGCTGGTTCTCAGCCGTAGGGGCAAACTCGCCAAACTGCACCCATGTGGCAGCAGCAGCCCGATTACGCCCGATACAAAGAGAAGCCCAACGGTGAGGGCTGGTTGGTCAACAGGCGAGAGGGGATGCTCCTTCAGATCAAGCCAGATCAACCAACGCAACATGCGCAGTTCGTTCTGGTGAGCTACTACCGCTTGTCAGCACGTCCTGGGCAGCCTGTCAGGCAACAGCGGATGTTGAGGCAGCTAGGCATTGAGATGTGGCTCAACTTGCAAAAGATCGGGTGGCAACGCTGCACGCCACCTAACTGACTTCTCGCAAAACCGAAACTGCCTATAGCAACGAGCGGCAGCAGCCAAAGCGGGGCATCCTTTCCTCATCTAGTGAACGCTCAATGCTGCGTCGTCTCTCCCTGGGGCTATTGGCTTCTGCCATCTCTGTTGCTTCTCTTCCCGCCATTGCTCAAGAGGACGCAAGTGCTGAGGACCTGGGTGTGATGAGCATCAGCCTTAAAGACGTGGTCAAACCCACGATTGGGTTTCAAG
>WTGE01000248.1 GCA_011525445.1 Synechococcus sp. CO36386bin_37 | reverse complement strand
CAATCCATGCCTTCACGCCAAACGAGACACTACAACCAACCAGGGTCCCCATCGGTTAATCCTGGCCAGCAGCCTGGTCTCCACCGGATCCACCAATTCCTTCCACCAACGGTCGATCTCTGGCTCCAACGTGATCAACGGCCAATCCTCACCATCCTGCTGCTGCAGATGAACACTTCCATCGGGCCTCACCTCGATTCGACCCTCGAACAGCTGGGCTTTTGATTCCATTGCAATGGGCGACACGCCAATCGCTTGCCCATCCAATCCGGTCTGAAACCCAATCAACACACTTCCTGCATCGGCAAGAGCCGTTTGTTGACGGTGCAACCAGTCGGGGTGATGCCAAGCCGTCCCCCAGAGCGGAACCACTGCTGACGGGGCCTGTGAATCGTGAAGCAGCGCATCCTGTATCGAGCGGACCTGGAGTTCAGCCGGCGTTCGGTCCTGATTCACGGCCAAGGCCGCCGCTGCGCCAGCCGCCTGCCCCACATTGAAAATCAGCGGTTGCAACCTGGTGGCCCCATTGGCCATATGACTGGTGCTGAAGGCCTTATCGGCGGCAAGCAGGTTGTCGATATCAGAACTCACCAACGCTTGGTAGGGGATGCAGAAGGGAGTCCCCGTCCAACGTCCTCCCCAGCGACAGCTCTTGGGCGCCAACGGCCAATCGGGACCTGGATAGTGATGATCATTAGCGTAGTTCCCAACGGCGACGGATTGCAGTTCGCCCGCTTCGTTCAACGGCAATGGCCCCATCAAGGAGCCACCCGCCTGGGGGAGAAGATCCTGTTCAACCACTGTGGTGCGGCCAATCATCCGCCGGCCCTCGCGCCAGTAGGGCATGGTCGCCAACCATGGAGCTGGGCTTCCACTCTCCGCTGGAAACCCATGGCCAAGCGTCAACCAACCGCCACTTGCATCGGAGAGGGCCTCAGCAAACTGAAGGCTGTGGGCTTGCATGTCCCGAAACAGGTCCGCTTCCTGTTGCGGATCTCCACTGAAAGCACGCTCCAGACCCCAGTGCCAGTCGTTGCCATGCAACGGCCAGTTGAGCATGACCAACCCGTCAGGCAGGCGGCCATAAGTGATGGTGCGCTCCAGGCCGAAAGCCTCGCAGGCGCGCTCAAACGGCGCTGGTAACACCGGCCGATGATCGGGATCCATGCTGCAGCCAGCTTCCGGCTCCAATCGATCGCTCTGCAATTGACCCATCACCACCCAGGTGGGTGACTGGACGCGCTGCTCCTGGAAAAAGTGTTCTGTCTGGAGTCGCTGCTGGCTGGGAGCGCTCGGCTCTCCCCACAAATCCTGCGGTTCCCAACCCAGACGAAACGGTGCCTGAGCCAACGGCAACAGATCACCACGGTCACTGCCATCAATCGCTACTTCACAGTCGATGCAATGCACCGCGCCGGCGCGTTGGATCAGCACCGATTGAATCAGCGCTTGCGATCGTTTCACCTCAAGCAGACAACAGTCCGTCCACCAGTGAAGGTTTGGGAGCTCCTGAACCCAGTGTTGAAGGATGGCTTCTGCAGTCGTGGGTCGGTAGCCGAAGCAACTCACCCAGTTGTGATCCAAACCCTCAGGTTCACAGCGTTCCAAAGCCCGGAGAAAAGCACCCCATAAACCGGTCTGCCAGGGTGCCAGTTCGTTCCCATCAGGACAACAGACCCCTGCGCTGCTGACCATTCCCCCGAGCCAGCGGCCCGGAGTCAGCAACAGCGTTTCCGCGCCGGAACGAGCCGCCTGGAGTGCAGCGGCAACCCCACCGGTCCCGCCACCCCAGACCAACACCGGGCTATGGCAGGACTGAATGTTCACCCCTGACCCGAATCGCGTCGGCTGATTCGCAGTTGTTCATCCTCAGGGAGATGGCCCAGACAGCGAAACCGTAGCCCGACCAACTGCTCATACAACGGATTCACCTTGCACATCGGAGGAATGTGCACCAGCTTGCGACCGAACAAAACGATGTCGCGTTCAAAAGGACACTGGGCGGGAATCAGATGAACAATGAACGATGCAATCCGCTCGTCACCGGGATCCAGTTCATCGAGCCATTGCTTCAAGGGACCCAATGGTCTCCAGGGTTGACCGGCAGTGCTGGAACAAGGCATCAGGCCCTGGATCAGATCGGTCTTGACGCCAAGACCATCCGACCAGGTCTGCAGCAAATCCAGTTCAACCTGGCTGAGATGCCCATCCGCGAGTGCGACCACCACGGCCGATCGCAAAAACTGTTCGGCAAGCTTGGAATCCCCTGAAAACGCACGACGGATGGCGTCGAGATCCGGTGGATGGCAAGACGTCCAATCCAGATCTTGGAGCGAGCAGACCTCATTGAGCTGAACAGCCAGCTGCTGCTGCTCAGCCGAATCGAAGTCCCCGTCGGCCAGAGCAAGCTGATGCAAAGCGGCAAGCCAAGTGGACCGTGCCTCAACTCCGAGCGCAGAATTGGAAATCGGCATGACGGATCGAAGGGGGGTCGTTAGGATCCAGGGCCGGAAGGGGGTCAGCCCCGGGACGATCATGATTCATACCCTTACAACACCCCTTTATTACGTCAACGACAAACCTCATCTCGGAAGCACCTACACCACGATTGCCTGTGATGCCCTGGCTCGCTTTCAGCGTCTTGAGGGTGAACAGGTCGTGTTTGTCACCGGGGTGGATGAGCATGGTCAGAAAATTCAACGCACAGCGTCCGAGCAGGGAATCAGCCCAATTGATCACTGCAACCAGGTGAGCGCTCGTTACCAACAGGCCTGGTCCAACTGGGACATCAGCCACGATCGCTTTGTCCGCACCACGTCGGCGCGACATCTCCCTTTGGTCGAGCAGTTTTTCAACCGTTGCCAACAGTCCGGTGATATCCGCAGCGGACGTCAGACCGGTTGGTACTGCGTGGGCTGCGAGGAGTTCAAAGATGATCCAGCCGAAGCGGTCGATCCCAACTGTCCGATTCACCAGAAACCGTTGGAGTGGAGAGACGAAGAGAATCTGTTCTTTTGTTTATCTCATTATCAAGAAAAAATTGAAACCCTGATTCATCAACCAGATTTTATTTGCCCCGCAAGTCGTCGTAAAGAAATTCAGAATTTTGTTGCAGGAGGATTGCGTGATTTTTCCATATCAAGAGTGAATGTGGAGTGGGGATTACCCGTGCCTGGGTATCAAGGTCACACCTTTTATGTATGGTTTGACGCACTTTTGGGTTACCTCACTGCACTCTTGGATGACGGTGGAAGCATTGATCTGGATCGACTGAGCAGCGTGGGGTGGCCTGCTGATCATCATGTGATCGGGAAGGACATTCTTCGCTTTCATGCTGTGTATTGGCCAGCGATGTTGATGTCCGCAGGCCTGCCCCTGCCCAAACAGGTTTTTGGGCACGGATTTCTCACAAGAGAAGGCCAGAAAATGGGCAAATCCCTTGGAAATGTTCTGGATCCAGAGGTGATGTTGAATCGCTGTGGTACGGATTC
>WTGE01000443.1 GCA_011525445.1 Synechococcus sp. CO36386bin_37 | reverse complement strand
GCCATTGATTGGATGCTGTGTTGCCGAAGACCTTGAGATGCTGCCAGTTCATTCAACGCAGCTGATCCAGCAGCTGACGAATCTCATGTTCTTGGGCTTCGATGCTCGCCGTTAGGGCGAATTGCACCAGCGCTCGGTCGAGGTTGTGACCGGCTCGATCGGCTTTGAAGTAGGTGTTGCCTCTCAGGTGATCGGTGAAAAAACGCAGACCAAGTTCATAGGGAATCAGACGAATGGCATCAAAGAGGTAGCGGTGATCAGCCTCGCTGAGGGTTGTGCCAGCTGTTTCGAGATAGCCACTCAAGATGGCTTCACAGCGCTCGAGATCAAAGACCACAGCCTCAGGCTCTCGCGTTTCTTCACCCAATGGATTGCAACCCGAGCGCAGACAATCGCCGATGTCGTAATGCACCAGGCCAGGTTTAACGGTGTCGAGATCCACTAGGGCAATGGCTTTGCCCGTCTCGGCATCCATCATCAAATTGTTGACCTTCGGATCCCCATGGATGGGCCGGAGCTTGAGATCCCCAGCATGTTTGGCATCTTCTAGAACTGATGCCCATGGCGCCCGCTCAGCAATGAAGCGATGGCAGTGGGCTTCCACTCTTGAAGGAGTTGTGGACGACGATTCCGAAACAGCGTCGTAGTCCCTCAGGTAGGCGGGGGTGATGTGAAAGCCTTCCAGGGTGTCGCGCAGTTGATGGCTGGGGAGATCAGCGATCAACTGATGAAACATGCCAAGCCCGTAGCCCACTTCGTAGGCCTGCTTGAGACTGCTAACCACCTCAATGCTGACGGCGGCACCGATGTAACTGATACCGCGCCAGAACGAACCCTCCGCTTCGACCCAATGCCCCTCACTGAAATGCAAGGGAATCACCCTTGGCATTTCCCAGAGGCGCTGCCCAGGCGAAGCAATTTCCTGGCTGAGTTTGCGTTCAATGTGCTGACTGACCTGCACGAGGTTGTGCATCACCTCATCCGGTCGGGTGAACACGGTGGTGTTGATGCGCTGCATCACAAAGCGCTGATCAACGCCGTCTCCGTGCTGCACCAAAAAGGTGTCGTTCACATTGCCGTTGCCCAATGGCTCAATGGAGGCAATGGCGCCATTGCCGGTGAACCAGCGGGCAATGCTGGCGAGCTCGTCATGGGGCTGTTGGTTTGGCAAGCCAACAGTGCGTCAAGGCTCAAATTGGCACTGGTGAGACCAAAATCAGATCCAGTCAGTGACAGATCGTTCGTTGGTTGATCAGACCGGCGGGTCTTCGTTGTCCCAGCGAAAGCTGCGGTCTTGCCAACTCAGCGGATCCTCAATCGGCTCGAGATGGGTGAACACATGGGAATCCGCGATCAGCTCAGCGATTTCGCGTTCGATGGTTTCGCAATAGTCGTGACCTTCTTTGACGCTCCAGCCACCGGGCACCAAAACGTGCAAGGAGATGAATCGCCTTGAACCCGCGACGCGGGTTCGCAGGGCATGAAAATCAATGCCATTGCCGCTGCGTTGGTTGAGGTAGGCCTCAATGCTCTGCAGTTCCAGCTCTGGCAGCGAATGGTCCATCAATCCAGAGGCAGTCTCTCGAAACAGCTGCAGGCCAGTCACGCTGATGTTGATGGCCACGGCAATGGCAATCAGTGGATCGAGCACAAGCCAGCCCGTGAGTTTCACCAACACGATCGCTACAACGATCCCAACTGATGTCCAGACATCGCTCAACAGGTGTTGAGCGTCAGCTCGCAGGGTGATGGAGCGGAATCGACGTGCCGCCCGCAGCAGCAACAAGGCGACAGCGGCATTGAGGGCCGTGGCAATCAGGGAGAGCGTGAGGCCAAGATCCACCGAACTAATCGGCTCGGGATGGAGCAAGCGCCCTGCTGCTGTCCAAATGATTCCAATCGCAGCAACGACGATCAAGGCACTTTCCAGCCCGCTGGAGAAGTACTCCGCTTTGGAATGACCAAAGCTGTGGTTTCGATCTGCGGGTTTGGAGGCCTGGCCTAGGGCCCAGAAGGCCGTCAGTGCCGCCACCAAGTTGACGCTTGATTCCAGGGCGTCGGATAACAGGCCCACCGAACCTGTGATGGCCCACGCCAGGGTCTTGAGGACAATTGTGATCAGCGCTGCTGCCACTGACAGCAGTGCATAAGAACGGGCACTGGCCAGACGCATGGACAGCCCAGACGACCGTGGTTATTTGAATTGTGGAGGGTTACTTCAACTGGGCAGCTGATGGTGTGATGTCGCAGCGGCTGTCACAGAGGTGCTGAAGGCTTGGTCGCCGGGTTAATTGCAGACGCTTCGCGGCCCACCAGCTGTAGACCAGATCAACAATCGCTCCAATGACAGGCCATTGCGTGGGGGCATATAACCAACCCCAACCAACCAAGCCGTAAGCGCGGCGGAAGACGGCCACATCGGTCACGACCTCGCCATTGGAAGCGATGGCATGGATGCGACCCATGGCTTGGCGGTAGGTGATGCCTTGGTTCAGTTCTGGGTTGTAATCCGGTTGATCAATATCAACAAAAGCAAGTCGCTGGCGACCCTGATCAAGGGACTTGAGTGTCTTGACTTCTCGCAGGCAGAGGGGACAGCCGCCATCAAAAAGAATCGTCAGCTCAGCCATCTCAGGTCTGCTTGCGTTTAAAGCCAAGAAGTTCGGCACCGTAGGTCTCGGTGACGGAGGCTTGGATCTGCCAAATCCTCAGAAGCGATTTGGCAACATCGCGAAGCTCTTCGATGTCTTGGCAGGCATCGATCGAGCGCTCATGCAGAGCAACAGAGAACTCACGGTTCAGTGGGAGCATCGGACTGCACAGGACCTATATGCATAACGTTACAAAGTGTTGAGTGACTGCTGTGGCTACGCCTGCTTGAGATGTTCGAGAAAGCCATTCAGGCTTCCAGCATTAATCCAGCCGGTGGCAATGGTTTTGGTTTGGTTCTGGCTCACCCGCCCACGATGCACATGACTCAACCCGGCTGGAAATATGGCCAAAGTGCCGCGACGAGCTTCAACGTGGTGCTCTTGCCAATGAAATTCCGTACCGCCGTCGTCCACATCATTCAGATAAAGAATCCACGCCAGCACACGGCGAATGGGTTGAGTGATGTCATCAGCGGTGCTCCAGTCGGCATGCCATGCCTTGAAACCTTCGCCAGGTGCGTAGCGCTGCAGGTTGAACAAAGGAACGACAAACAATGACCCCTCGGGCGTCACCTGGCTGAAGAGTTCGCGTTCTTTGAGGTACTGGTTCAAGCCAGCTGAGACGGCCCGCATCAACAGGTCGCTAATCCCAAAGGCCTCAGCATCACTGCGGTCGACCCACACCAAAGAAATGTCGGTCGACACCTTGCGAGGGTTGTTGGGGTCATCGCCAAAACTGAGCCCGCTGGTGTGCAGATCGCTCCGTCGCTCATAGAACGCCAAGGCAGCATCTGCTGTGGCTTGCAAGCCAGCGTTGGAGTAGGTGCCGATCAACCGCATG
>WTGE01000432.1 GCA_011525445.1 Synechococcus sp. CO36386bin_37 | reverse complement strand
GGTCAGGACTATCTGGGACAATCCCACTGGGATTAAGTGGAAACAAGGGTCCGAATTAATCGTGTTTCCACACTTTGCTGTCGTAGGTTTCACTGACTCCAGGAAGGGCAAAAAAGCGTTGTCGCCACTTCCAGATAGCGGGAAACATCCAGAGAGGCCTGGCACTGCATCCAAAGAGGGGGGCGTACACCGTTTCCCAGCGGATCAAAGTAGGAAACAGACGGACATCAGCCAGAGTGCATTGGTCTCCGCAGAGCCATGGCCCTCTTTGGCGCAAACCCTCCTCAACTTGGTTCAAGGCAGAAAACAGTGCCTGGCTGGCCAGATCGAACGCCTTTTGATTTCTTGCAAAACCACATCGATACACGCCATCGTTGACCAAGGGTTGAATCAGGGCCTGCCAAGCCTCGATGGCGGGTTTCAATTCATCGGGAATTAAATCAAGAGAGCTCGCTTCAGATGGCCAGGTGCAGAGTGCTTCACTCAGAGGAGTGCTGTCATTGCCGAGCAAACGAGGTTGATCGGATTCTGTTGCCCCTGGGTCAACAAGAACAGGCACCGTTGCGCGATGGCTGGGAGGTGAGGCGCACAACTGATAGAGATCGAAAAGGCTGTCGCAGCCAAGCCAGGCTGGACTGAGTCGCCAACGCCCTTCGTTGTGATCAGCCTCGGCTTGGAGCAAGGTGATGCTCGAGCTGAGTGTTCTGAGTTGAAACACCAGCCAGACACGGTGGGCCCATGGGCAGCTGCGGCCAACAATCAAGTGAGGTCTGGACGTGCTGGTGCGTGCTTCAAGATCTTTTTGCTCCAATACAACGCTGGTCATGGGTGTGCTGTTAGGCCGCCGATAGTGCCCTTCTCGGTCAGCAGGGCCAAGTCCTCCCATCAGTTGGAGCCATTCCCAGCGCCACGCCTGACGAGCCCCGCGCACAATCAGTGGATGGATCGCCATTGGTCTTACATTTCCGCTCATTGTCCATCAGATTGATGGGGTGCGCTGAGATCTGATGCAAAGCCCACGAGTGTTGGTGGTGGCTGGAACCCACGGGAATGAGATCAATGGTCCGTGGCTCCTAGAACAGTGGGAGCGGTTTCCCTTTCTTCTGGACACCTGTGGCTTCGACGTTGTTCCAATCATTGGTAACCCAGCTGCTTATGCCAGGGGCAGTCGGTATCTCGATCGGGATCTCAACCGTTCATTTCAACCCGACCTTCTTCGACAAGCAGAACTGGCTCAGAGGGACGCATCCGTAAAAGTGGACCTTGAGGTTCAGCGCGCGCATGACTTGGTCAGTCGTTACGGGCCAGATGGCATCGAAGCCTGCGATTTGGTCGTTGATCTTCACAGCACGACGTCTGCCATGGGAAATTGTCTGGTGCTTTACGGTCGTCGACCAGCGGATTTAGCACTGGCCTCTCTGCTGCAGAGACGTCTGGGCCTGCCGATCTATCTACATGAAAATGATCCCGCCCAGCATGGTTTTTTGGCTGAACGTTGGCCCTGCGGCCTCGCGATTGAAGTAGGACCAGTTCCGCAGATGGTTCGCCACAACGTCATCCTCAGACAAACGCGCCTCGCTCTTCAGGAAGTGTTTGCGGCCTGTTCTGAAGTACTTGCCGGTGAGGCCCGCTACCCGAAAGAACTCATTATTCACCGTTACGTCAGAAACCTGGACTACCCACGTACATCTTCCGGACTTGAGCCCGTCTGTTTTCACCTTGACCGGCAGGGATCGGACTGGCGGTTTCTGCGTTTCGGAGATCCAATCTTTGAACGGGCGGACGGAAGCTGTGTTGTTTATGAGGGAGAAGATGGGTTGGTTCCGATTTTTATCAATGAAGCGGCCTATGCCGAAAAGTCCATAGCTCTGACCCTCACCAGTCGAGAGTGCTGGCCTCTGTCGTCGGAGTGGACAGAGGCACTGGCTTCGATCCTGTTAACGCGGTGAACCGTTGTAGAGGATTTCATTCACAGATCGCCCGTCTGGAGCGATCTGAATTTCGGTTTCCATGGTGGGTTCGCTGCCATCCTCAGGCCAGCCTGGTGCCCCACCAAGAAATTGGAAGGTGTACCCAGCGTTGTCGTCACTGACGAGGCAAGCTCCACCCCCTGAGCTGGTCTGAAACATGCATGGTTGTGGTCTGTAGAGGGTCAACCCTCCATTTTCAGCAACTGCCGTGTTACGAGCCAGATTCAGGGCCCTGACTTGAGACGCGGGGATCGTGTTTTGACTCAGTACAGGGGTTGCCCCCATCACGCTCGCGCCAGTGATCACGGCAAAGGTCGTGAAGGATTTGAGATTCATGCTGAATCACGTGTTGCTCCTACATCGCAATCACGCTTCCACCATCTGTCAACTGGATTGAGCGCTTACCGGATTGATCCGTTATATAAAACTTCGACGATTCGATCGCCGTCCCTGGAAACGAGAATTCTCGTTTCCAACGTTGGATCGCTGGGCGTTTGCTGTTGCCATCCAGGAGCTCCACCCTGAAATTGAAAGAGAAATCCTTGTTCGCTGACTGACTCGAGACAGGAGGGGGCACCTGTTTCGTACATGCAGGATGCTGCACGATAAGTTCCCAGCCCGCCGTTCAGTGATTCGGCCCGCATACGAGCCAGGTTGGCGGCTTTGGGTTGGGCCAAGGGCAAAGGTCTCACGGACTGAGCTGAAGCAACGGTGGGAGCGAGTAACCAAAGACTGCTCGCCAATGCGAGGAGGGATCTGAATCCTTTCATTCGTCAATAGTGGCGCGCTAAAGACCTATGTCGATGTCCAATCAATTGTGCAGATGTGATCGGGTGTGACTCTTCCTTCTTTCAGTCATCATCCACAGGCCCATATGTTTTGTTCTTTGGTACAAGGAAGATCGCTCCGTGTTCCATCGGCCCAATAAATTCTCAAGCGGTCATCGTTCGTGCCCGTTCTCAACGTCACGGAACTGATTGGTCCCGCAGGAACTTTGCTGCCTTCGTCCGAAGGGGGTGGGAGCCGTTCTCCCAATTGGCGTTCAAGCTGTTCCACCCTCAGTTCCAAGCGATTGATTGCTTCGTTCTGTGACGTACTGACAGGAATTTTTTTCGATCCGCAGGAACTGAGCGCTGTCGCCACGGAGCTCACAATTGCAACGGTGATGAATTCGTTTTTGAAACGGTTTTGCTTAAGGACCATCAGCATCACTGGCGTTGTGAACAGACCTGACGAGTGCTACTGGAAATGGGCGAGACGTTCACTCCAGTAAACAACAGCTCCCTGAGCTTCCAGCTCGATTCTTCGGTGTCGAGCCTTGGAAATAGGGACGGTCTCTTCGAGACGTTGGCCGGCGTGAAGCCATCGAATCAAAACCATCTTCAACGAAAAAAGGCATCTAAGAACCTTAAGTCTTTATGAAGGCATAAGCCGATCGGGTTGGGTCCTGGCTCTTCTTCTTAAGCAACCAACACACAGCGCAAAGTTGCTTTACAATTGCGGTGGCGGGGCGACTCGCCCTTCCGTA
>WTGE01000005.1 GCA_011525445.1 Synechococcus sp. CO36386bin_37 | reverse complement strand
GCCCTGGCAATCTGCTTCTTCTTGAATCAACCTCTCCGGTTGGCACCACTGAGCACGTGGCTTCCGTCGTTGAAGAATCCTCTGGTTTAACAACAGAGCAACTCCACATTGCTTACTGCCCGGAGCGTGTGCTGCCTGGCCGCATCATGCAGGAGCTGATTCATAACGATCGTGTCGTTGGTGGGCTAACACCTGAGGCCGCAGACGCTGGCAAAGATTTTTATGCCAGTTTCTGCAAGGGTGCGTTGCTTGCTACCACCGCGCGCACCGCTGAGTTGGTGAAACTCACAGAGAATAGTTTTCGCGATGTGAATATCGCCTTTGCAAATGAGCTTTCACTCATTTGTGATCATCTAGGGATCAACGTTCGTGATCTGATTCGGCTTGCCAACCATCACCCCCGTGTAAATGTTTTGCAGCCAGGCTGTGGTGTTGGCGGTCACTGCATTGCGGTTGATCCCTGGTTTATTGCCGCCGCCGCACCACACTGCACTCCCTTGATTCAAACTGCTCGTCGAGTGAACGATGGTAAGAGCGACTGGGTGATTGCCCAGATCCAGTCTCGCGCAGCAGCTCTGGAAGATCAGCTGGGTCGATCAGCTCGCATTGGCTGCCTTGGATTGGCTTTTAAGCCGGATGTCGACGATTTGCGGGAATCTCCTGCCCTGCACATCACCACTGAGCTGGTTGTCGCTGGTCTTGATGTGCTTGCCTGCGAACCAAACCTCCGCGAACACTCCACGATCAAACTCCATTCATTAGATGAAGTGCTTGCAGCTGCTGATTTGCTTGTGTTTTTGGTGTCCCATACTCCCTTTAAGCACTTAAACCTCTCTGGCCGGATGGTGTTTGATCTCTGTGGTGTCACCGACCAGCACTAAGCCAGGACTGTTCGGATGAGCTTTTCAGCCAACCGCCGCTTGTTTCGCACACTTGCGGACGTAGGCCTACGCCGACTTCAACGACGTCTGCGTTACGAACTCAGGCGTTTTCTCGATCTGCGTCTGGATCCAGGGATTGCCGCTGCCTGGGCTGGAGCAAAGTCAACTGTTCCTCAATGGTTGACGGTGATGAAGGGGCTGGAGGTTCCTGGTTCCCCGCTGCCACCCCCCTCGGAACCCCACTCCGTTCCTTTCCGGTTTCTGCAGCTGGAACGTGAACTCTCGTGGCCGATCTGTTGGAACGACCCAAGTTGGCCTCGCCTCTGGCAGTTTCATCTGCACTATTTCGATTGGACTCGGGAATGGCTGGAGATCGCTTTGAGTAGTGGTCATTGGCCCGACCAGGCCGAAATAGTTGAGCCTTTGCTGGACCATTGGATTCAGGCCAATCCGCCATGCGATGGCGATGGCTGGCATAGCTACACCCTCTCTTTGCGGACCCGCAATTGGATTTGGTTGTTCCGCTGCTATCCCAAGCTCGCTACTCCAAACCGCCTTCAGTCCCTCTGGCAGCAATTGCGTTGGCTGCAGTCCCATCCTGAGCACGCCAACGGTGGTAATCACTGGTTGGAGAACTTAATCGCACTTGCGCTTGGTGGCTTGCAATTTGATGGACCCCAGGCCAAGTCCATGTATCGCCGTGCCATGCGTTTGCTCGAGCAAGAGCTTTCCAGTCAGGTACTTGTTGATGGTGGTCACGAGGAGCGGAGTGCCAGCTATCACTTGCTGATGCTGGATCGTCTTGTGGAGCTTGCCTGCGTCATTGCAGTGATTCATGCTCAGCGACCCTTCTGGCTTGTGAGGTCAATCGAGGCCATGGCCTCTTGGGTCAGAGCCGTGCGGCTAGAAGGCGGAGGGGCCCCTCGCTTTAACGACAGTGCAGTGGATGCTGCACCACCACTCGATGTCGTGCTCAGTTTTGCCGAAGGCTATCTGCAGCAGCGCCAAGCCAGCTCAGGATTGCGGGGCAAGTTGCTGGGGTTAGTGGCAAGCGAATCAGCCTCGTCGCAGACGGCCTCTCTCGGCTCCTTGATCAAGCCAGCTGTTGTGACCGATCTGCCAGACACTGGTTGGACAGTGCTAAGGCCTGGTCAAGGCTGGGAGCTGGTCTTTAAATGTGGCGTGCCTTGTCCGTTGCATTTGCCAGGGCATGTGCATTCCGACCAGCTGAGTGTTGAGCTCAGCTATCAAGGCCAATGGGTTCTCAGTGAAGCGGGCACGAGTGTCTACAGCAGCGGGCCTGAAAGGACCTACGAGCGTTCGGGTTCAGCCCACAATTTGTTGGAGTTGGGCACGCTTTCCCCGGCAGGTGACATTCAGTGGATTGAGCCAGTTGAGGTCTGGGGAAGTTTTCGAGCAGCCCGTAAGGCCCATCCGCGTGATCGCCAGAGCGGTATAGCAACGGATGGCTCTTGTTTTGCTGCTGGCAGTCACGATGGTTTTGATCGCTTTGGTGCAAGCCAAGTGCGCCGTGTACAACTCAGTGATGCTCGAGCACACCAGACCATCCTCATCGTTGATGACATGGTGACTACCCGTCGATCTTTGTATTTCAGACAGTGGTGGCATTTGGCTCCAGGCATACCCAATGCATTGCTTGATGGACTGGTTTTTGATGCTTCTACTGCTGAAGCGGTTCATACCAGCTGGCATCGCACTTGGTTTTCTGAAGCGTTTGGGCAGCGAACACCTCGCCAGAGCTTTTGTATCAGTGGCTGTTTGCCACCCGGTGAACACCGACTGCGAATAACGCTGCCGCTTTCGGCAACTTCTCTCTAACCCCCTGTTATGCCACGCCTCTGGCTGATCAATCAGTTCGCTAACACCCCTGAGTTGCCTGGTCATACTCGCCAGTTTGAGTTGGCTGCAGGTCTGGTGCGTTATGGCTGGCAGGTTGAGGTGTTCGCTTCTGACTTCAACCTCACCCAACGCCAATACCGCCGTCTGTGCTTTCCCCAGTTGTGCTCAACGGAGCACCCGGCGGGGATTCGGTGGACCTGGCTGTGGGTGTCACCGTATCGATCCAATAACTGGAAGCGCCAGCTGAACATGCTGAGCTTCTGTCTGCATCTGGTTTTGCGGCTGGGGCCAGCGGCTGTTCTTGGCCGGCTGATTGGCCGAGCGCCTGATGCAATCCTGGCAAGCTCGCCTCAGCTTCCTGCAGCCTTCACGTGCCTTTGGATTGCTCGCCTTACGTGCATCCCCTTTGTGTTGGAGGTCAGAGATCTATGGCCTCAGGTGCTGATTGACCAGGGAGGAAAAAGTCCAAAGAGCTCAATGGTGCGCCTGCTTGCTTGGATGGAACGCCAGTTGTATCGCAATGCCTCAAGCGTTGTTGTGTTGGCGAAGGGTGCCGAGACTTACGTGCGAGAGCGCGGTGCAAAGCAAACGACTTGGCTCCCGAATGGACCAGATCTTGAGTTGTTTTCTCCTCGCCCATTGCCAGCTGACCAATCTGTTTTTACCGTCCTTTATGCAGGTGCCCATGGCCATGCCAATGATCTAGAGAATGTGATTGCTGCAGTACGCATTCTTGAACAACAGCAGCTGCCTATTCGAATTCGTT
>WTGE01000384.1 GCA_011525445.1 Synechococcus sp. CO36386bin_37 | reverse complement strand
CAGAGCAGCGACGCCACACTCAAAGACTTCAATATCGTCACATCCAACACCCGGAAACGCAGCACCACCATCGCGAAAGATGGAACCTTTAAGTTTTCAATTCAAGCCCTACAAGACAAAACAAAAGAGAAGAACGAACGATTCCAGGTTGAGCTTTTCCAAAAACCGTTCTCAAAGGAAGCGGTTGCAAGCACAAAGCTGATCACACTGATCGATGCTGCAAGCAAAAACGACCCCAAAGACCAAACCAAACAGCTGCCAGAGCTCAAGCTCGAAAGCCAAGTCTTTCCTGCCCGCCTCGCAGGCAAGCGGATTCCAATCCAACAACTGATCGACTTCTCAAGTCAGAACAAAAAATCAAGATTTACGTTCATCAACTCGAAAGCCGGCGGTTACTTTGAATACCGAAATAAGGCATACCAAGGAGAGGAAATTCGCAACGTTCTTGCCCGAGACCTGAAGAAAATTTATTACATACCCAAGGCACCAGCAGGCGATTCCAACCCTGCAAGACTGAAGACCATCAAGATTCAATCTTCAACCGAAACACTTGCACAGAAGGACGGACTGCAAACCAACACCAAGGGCAACAAAGAATTGACCCTGCAGGAAGGCAAGGAAAAGATCAAACAACGCCAAGACCCCTTCAATCCTCAGAGCACACTGAACAAACGCTCCAGCAGAAGCATTAGCGACGACATCAGCGTCAGGATCAACGCACCGAAGAGCGGAAGCACCACCGAGCGCGCCAAATGGATCACGCGCGCAAACTGGACCCCAGAAATCGTACTTTTGCAAAACAATTTTGGAGCGAGAACAAAGGAAGAGCCAGGAATAGCCATCAGCAACATTTTTGATATCTACGACCTCGATGGAGACAAGATCAGTAATATTCAGATCAAGGATGTATCCAATAAAGCCCAGTCAGGCTTCTTTACATATAAAAAAAAGAACTATCAAGGTACCGCACTGCCTCCCCTACGCGAAGCAGATCTTCGCCACGTGACGTATCACCCGGGCAATGGTGGAATCAACACAATCATAATCAGTGCACGTGACTCCCTAAATAGCACAAGCAAAACCTTCAAAACAAAGCTGAAGACAAAAAAGCCTGATCAAATTTCCTTAGGAAAGATCAAACAAACATTTGACACGGCGGATCTTGGCAAACCCATTCCTTTAACCAATCTGATCAGCATCACCACGCAGGAGGCTTCGGATTCAAACAGCTACAACATTGATTTAAAAAGCAAAGGGAAGAAAAATGACCCGCTGGGGCATTTCAAGCTGAATGGCAAGCGCTTAAAACCACAACAACTCACTGACCTCAGCCAAGACCAACTCAGAAAGATCAACTTCATCCCAACCAGCAGCAAGATCAAATCAACCTTCACCCTCAAGGCCTCGGATTCATTCGGCCGAACGACAACAAGTTCAAGCGCCTGGAAAACAACGGCGAATCAAAAACCAAAGGTGAATGTTGCTCCAATGCAACTTCCTGAAAACAAGGCCAACAAACCAATCAGCGTCAGCAACCTGATCAGTGTTGAGGACGACGGAGACGCTATTTCCAGCTACACCCTCAAAAGCAGCAAGGGGCAAGGCAGCTTCAGATTCAAGGGCAAGACCTACTCCAACCAGGCCTTGACTGTTGGTGCCGATGCTCTGAGTCGTGTGACGTACGTGCCGCCGGCCTCCGGCAAAAGTGATCGGGTGCGAATCACAGCATCCGATGGTGTCAGCGAGAGCCGTCCTTCCTTCGTGAACTGGTCGACAGTTGGGCGCACACCGCTGGGATCCGTGACACGCTCTTTCAACATGTCCATCAACAAAGAATGGAGCATCGGCAATTTCCTTGGCGTTCGAAATGATTACACCTACAGCAAATTCTTTGGCCTCGACAAGACGATCTCCAATGTCAATTTGAATCGCAGTATCGGCGTTGCAGGGGTCAAGTTCAAAACCGGCAACACCAGAATGAAAGCAGGCCTGCAACTCGATGCAGGATATGGACTGGGATCCCTCACTCTTCAAGGCGGCTTAAGCGCCAGTGCGACCCTGGATGAAAATGGACTCTCCTTTGAAGGCACCAGTTCAAATCCAACCCTTGATTTTGAACTTCCCTATGCCTATTTGGGCCTGGACGCCGTCGGTAAATTTAAATTCTCACCAAGCCTCAGATTTTGGTATGACTTATGGGTTGCCGATGGTCAAACCAGCAATCTTCTCGGCTTCCTGAATACTGACGTCGACATCACCAGATCACTGATCGACCTGGACACCCGTCATGTGACGGGCAACAACTACACACGTTCGTTCAATATTGGAGCACTCTCAGCCAATGCATCCATTCCTCGCTTTGGTCGCGTCTCTGAACTCAATCGGATCCCTCCCGCCATTCAAACCTCCAACGGCTGGGGAGATGGTTTCGGTGATGGTGTCGCCTATGGCGTCAGTGGATCCACAACCCTGGTGGACCTGGATTTATCGCTCGGGCAAGTTGCCAGCTATTTCGGTCTTCCTCTTTCGATCAGTAAATCAATTTGGGGCGGCGACCTCCGCGTCACAGGCACCCTTGCTGACGCGTCGATTGGGATTGACGCAACACTGAATTACGACGCAAGGGTTGCAGTTAAACCCAACGTTTTCGCCACTGTTGAAGGTTCGAATCCCAACCGAAGGTACGACATTCTTGGTGGCATCAGCACCATTGACCCCAGCAATTTCAGGGACACCAACAACGATGGAAGCATCAGCGTCACCATCGAAGCCGACCCAATCATTGCCGCCAATGCATCCGTCTCCGTTGAAGGAGGTGTCGACGCCGGGGCAGAAGTACTCAGTGCCAGTGCAAGGCTGAACAAATGGGGATACAACAAAACCTGGAATGTGGGTCCACTTTGGCAAGGCGGACCATGGGATCTTTATTCCGGCGAGCGCAGCCTGATCAACATGACCAAATCCTTTTCTCTGTCTGATCTCGCGCCCAACCTTCAGGATCAACTCTCAACGACAATCGACCTCCCTATTGCTTGATCTATTCCACAGAAGTTTTTCAACAAACAACCCAGAAAAACATCAGCAGGAACATCACCACTCCTTTCTCCGCAATACGCCGAGATCAATAGACATAAAAAAAGCCAGGTCACCGAAGTGACCTGGCTGAACTGGATCTGATCTGATCAATAGCGGTAGTGATCGGGCTTGTAAGGACCTTCCACGGGCACATTGATGTAGTTGGCCTGGTCCTTGCTGAGCTCGGTGAGCTTGGCACCGATCCGTCCGAGGTGAAGGCGGGCCACCATTTCATCGAGATGCTTGGGCAGCACGTACACCTCCTTGGCGTATTCATCGCCCTTGGTGAACAGCTCGATCTGAGCCAGCACCTGGTTGGTGAAGGAGTTGCTCATCACGAAGCTGGGGTGGCCGGTGGCGCAGCCCAGATTCACCAAACGGCCTTCGGCCAGCAGGATGATCCGGTTGCCGCTGGGCAGGGTGATGTGGTCG
>WTGE01000350.1 GCA_011525445.1 Synechococcus sp. CO36386bin_37 | reverse complement strand
CATTAATGTATTTGGTTGTCAGATCATCAAAGCTGTATCGGCTTCCCTTTGCACCAAGCAGAAGAGCTGTTCAGCACAGTTGAAGCGAATGATGACCTGCCTTGGATTGCTTTCAAAGTATCAAGGAGTTGATCGTCTGGCGTGCCATCAGGCCTTGACATGAATGAAGTGTTCTTACGATCCACCTCGCTGATGCACTTAAAAATCGCTGAAAGTGCTTAATACTACTGGAATCAGGTTATTACGAGCCATAACATTGATGCCAACGACATGGCATTTACCCATACATTCTTTCCATGGGAGCACGCATTACTGAAACGGAATTTCTCAGAAGAGCGCACGAGCGCTTCGCTGACCACTTTGATTATTCCGAAATCAACTATCGCAGCTACAAGAGTCCAGTCAAAATTCGCTGTAATAAGCATCCTGTACAACTGTTCAGCATCACGCCTGAGAAGCATCTTCAAACAACCGGAGGTTGTCGACATTGCCTTAGGGAACGACGTATCGCGGCTCTCGAAAGGGAACTGAATCGCGATTCAGCGCAACGGCCCAACCCAAGAACAGGTCAAAAAAAGAAGGACCTCTCCCCTGCACCACTGACAGCGGACTGCCAACAAGTTGATTTGATGGGCAATAAAGCAAAATCCAGCTAAATCACTCGAAGGCTGCCTGCTACTGATCGATTGTATTGGTTAGGAAGTGCAAAAGTGGTATGCACGAGAATTAGTTCCTCTGCAATTAAAGACTGACTGTGGATACCAAAAAAAACAAGGTCCACAGAACAACACAACGGATCCACTAGAAAAGCTTAGACCTATGCACTAAACCATAAGCTTTAAGCATTGAGTCTCAACCTTGACTTCAGACTTGCGATTTACAACCTGATCGACAAGCATGAATTAGTGGAATGAATTACTTTAATGCGAAAGTCAGGTACCGCGAAACCTTCATAACAAATTCAAACTCGCACACTAGTTGGGGCGATATCTTCTCATAAGCCAAAGAGACTCTATACTTTTATCCAAAACCCAAATCTCTGTCTTAAAATTAACTTAATAATGAATCATTTGAGTGTATGGGCTTGCGTCGTCTGAACAAAAAAATTGCACTGTTCATTACAGAAAAAATTGGCACGATGTGGGCTGCATATGCCTTCATGGCACTAGCACTTGTGTCTCTGCCAGAGGCACTTGCCTCGAGAGATCCTATGAAAATCGTTTCATGGACAGCACAAACGTTCCTTCAACTCGTTCTCTTACCGATCATCATTGTTGGCCAGAACATTCAAAGCGAAATCTCAGAGCGTCAGGCTCAAACTGACTCTGAAACCCTTGTAGCTATTAAACACCTCACACAAGAGATCCATCAAGCTACGTATCGAGAAAATCAGTAAACCTGACTGAAGACATCGATTGGCAAACATCGCTTGCGCAGAGTCCACCTTAGTACTGAAGACTAACGCGTTGATAACAGAACCACAGCCACTGCTGGAACAAAAGATTCCTGTGAGAACGCCATAACGTTCTTGGGTGATCCGGATCAAAATTTTCAGGAGGAGGTACATCTCCACGGGCACGATCTCGCTCCATCTCCGCCTGTAACCTCCCGACGCTGTATTCCGGATGACCTAAATGCATCAGCTGACGCTGATCGGGTGTCTCGAAAATCGTGTATCCAACCTCTTGTCCGTAAGCTAGAAGTCTAAGTCGACCTTGTCGCTGAGCTGATTCCATCGCCGCGTCCGGCAATCCAGCATGACGGCTTTGGGGACAGAAAAATTGATCATCCTGAGTCCCCATCAAGGGATGCCCGGGGACAAGACTCCGCATCGGGAAAACCCCAAACAACTTGCGCTCGAACGGAATTTTGTCGACACCAGCAAGATAGGCCAGAGCAAATCCAGCCCAACAAAGACCCAGAGTGCTCGCGCAGGACTGGCGAGCTTCCTGAATCAACTCAACGAATTCTGGCCAGTAGGTCACATCCTCAAACGCCAAATGCTCCACAGGAGCACCCGTGATGATCAATCCATCCAAGGGCCCCTGTGCTTGAGCTTCCTCCCAGCTGACATAAAGCTGATCGAGATGAAACTGATCCCAACTCCTGTAGGCATGTGACTGGAGACGAATCCAAATGGGTTCAATTTGTAGGACCGACAACCCCAGTGGATGCAGCAGGTTGAATTCGTACTGCTTTCCTAATGGCATGATGTTGAGAATGCCGATGCGAAGAGGGCGGATGTCCTGACGCTCAGCTTGCTCGGGTTCAATCCAGGAAATACGGTTTCGTTCAACAGCAGTGATCTTGTGATAGTTCCGTGGAAGAATCAATGCCATCTGCTCAGATCCATTCCAATGACTGAGTTTGTTTCAGCATGTGTGCAATAACAATCGACCGTTTTGCCCTTGCGAATACTCTTCAACGTAGCCAACATCAGCGCTGATGACTGCAACGAATGCAGATCAGGCACGTAGTCCAAAACACGCTCTTCCCAGACTTGCTCAAGTCGTCAGAGCTTGCTCAAAATCGGCCTGGATGTCGTCGATATGTTCCAACCCAACCGAAACACGAACCATGGTTGGGGTTACACCAGCAGAAGCTTGTTCATCAGCACTGAGCTGTTGGTGGGTAGTCGATGCTGGATGAATCACTAGGGTCTTGGAATCACCAACATTGGCCAGATGGCTAGCAAGCTTGAGACTGTCGATGAAACGAACAGCATCGTCATAGCCCCCTTTCAGGGAAAACATCAGCATGCATCCCATGCCACGTTCGGTTAGATACTGTTTGGCGATGGAGTGATAAGGATCATCCGGTAAACCGGGATAACTCACATGGGCCACCCTGGGATGCTCCTTTAGCCATGTTGCTAAAGCCATCGCATTTTGAGCATGCCTCTCAACACGCAAGCTCAAGGTCTCCAAACCTTGCAGCAACAAAAAGCTGTTGAAAGGACTGATCGCCGGACCCCAATCGCGTAAACACTCCACTCTTGCTCGTAGTGCAAAAGCAATATTGCGATCATCCGGTAATCCCAACATTTTACAAATATCACTGCCAAAGCCAAAAGCATCCCAGTGGACAAGTCCGTGATATGCGGCACTTGGCTGACTGATCAGCGGAAACTTGCCATTGCCCCAATTGAACGTCCCCGCATCGACAATCACTCCACCCAGACTGGTTCCATGCCCGCCAATCCACTTCGTAGCGCTTTCAACAACAACGTCAGCACCATGATCAATGGGTCGGATCAACGCTCCTGCTGCACCGAGTGTGTTGTCAACAATCAAAGGAATGCCATGTTGCTTGGCCAGTGCAGATAAACCGGCAAAATCAGGAATGTTGAAGCGAGGATTTCCCATCGCTTCAACATAAATAGCCTTGGTATTGTCATCAATTTGAGCAGAAAAACTCTCTACTTCATCACCATCAGCAAACTTAACTTGAACGCCTAAGCGCGGAAACTGAACCTTAAATTGGTTGTAGGTACCGCCATACAAAAACGACGTTGAAACAAAATTGTCTCCCGCCTGCATACAATTAGCAATCGCCAAAAATTGGGCCGATTGACCTGAAGCCGTCGCGACTGCCGCAACTCCTCCCTCCAAGGCGGCAACCCGCTTCTCAAAGACATCAGTTGTTGGATTCATCAAACGGGTATAAATATTTCCAAATTCCTTTAACCCAAATAAATTGGCTCCATGTTCAGCGTTGTTGAACACGTAAGAGCTTGTCTGGTAAATCGGTACCGCACGAGAATTGGTTGTGGGATCAGCCAATTGGCCAGCATGAAGCTGGAGAGTCTCAAAATGGGGTGATGTCAAAGCCGAACAACGAATGTCTCTGTTCTAGCTCGACATTTCAGTGGTTTGGTTCCAAGTGTCATCAGGTGCCGGTTTTTCCGTTTCTGCCAATGAGGGAAGCGTTTCTCGCACAAGAGATCCAAAACGATGGCGCACTTCAGAACGGAAAGAAGCGGCCGCCTCGGCCCCCAGAACCGGGTAGGGCTGGTCGCCTTCCAACGTCCGCAGATGACGCCATTTGCTGTTCTCTTGAACCTTGAGATCCTTGAGTGCAGCCATGAAGTCGTAGGTCTCAGTCTGACCGTCAGCCTCTGCAAGAGGAGCAGCCTGTAAGGCCATTTCTTCTCTTACGGCATCAAAAGCCTTGGCTTTAATCGTGTCTGGAAGACCAAGAACTGGCTCGTAGTAATCAAGCAAACGCTTTTCTTCCTCCAGAAGAATGGGCCACACTCCTCGTGAGCCCTCGGACATGGAGAAACTGGCCTCTGCAGCGTTCATGGCTTCAAGGTGAAAGCAGATCCAGCGGTAATAGGACTTCTCATGGGTTGCCTTCTTCATGGCAGCCTTCCCGGAGACAAGGACAGGTAGCGCTGCTTCCGCCTTACGCAGGAACAAACGATCCTCACGTTCGAGGTTCATTGCACCCCAACGCTGGCGATAGTCCCATAGTTCGGCATAACGGGCTACTTCATCCGTCGACCATCCCAGAGTCTTGAGCTCTTCAGCCCGATGCGTTAATTCCTTCGCCAAGAAATTCAGCCTTGATTCCCTTCGAATCGTAAAGGGCAAAGACAATCACGCCAGGACGCATCCCCTCAACCTGATGGCTTGCTGTGCGGGTTCAGGCGTAAATACTCGAAGACATCAACAGGCCTTGTCTGGGAGAAACCCTCATCAAGCCAAAGATCACCAGCCGCTGAGGCATAGTGAATTTGCCAGTGATACAAACCTCGATAGGCCAGGGGATCTCGCTTGATCAAGTCGGCGTAGCGGATCACAGCACTGCCGTAGTGATCACTGTTGTTGTAACCCCAAAGTCCTGTGCGAATGTTGTCAAGCCCCCCCCGACGCACCAGATACCGGGCAGCTGCATGAATGGCATCCCAGGGGTTGCGGATGTCCCCACCACGCCCGATCCCAGGTTCCATCCAGGTGGTCGGTAGAAATTGCATGGGACCCTGAGCATTGGCGACGGACACGCCATCAATGCGGCCCATGCCCGTTTCGACCAGATTCACAGCGGCAAGGATTTCCCAATCAATTCCAGTGGATGCTGAAGCGCTGCGGTAGGCCTTGAGCAATTCTTCTTGGGGAGCGGGTGCTTTGATCCTCCACGCAGGGAGCGTGGAGGATGCAGGGCCGCGGTGCATCGCAAGAAAAGAGCGGCGCGCTGAGATGTGTTGATCAAACACCCAGCGCAAGCTGGGATCCATCCTGGATCGAACTTCCTTAGCAAGAGCAGTCCGGTGCGACAACACCCGATAAATCACTTGCTGTTGATGGGCCAGCCTAGGTACGGCCTCTGCAGGAACATCAGGGTTGCGAATGGCGCGTTCGATCGCGGATAACAATCGGGCCAGCTCATCCGGTTGGTCGGGCACCAGTGGATAGTGTGCTCCCGATGGTGAGCGCGGGAGATCGCTGCTCGTCGGTAACGAAGGCACCGCATCATCCTGAGCAGCCTGATCTGCTTGAACTGGTTCAAGCGCTTCCTGATCTTGAGAACCATTGGCCTGTAGAGCGGGAGACCACCGACAACCCCAAGTCAATGGGATCACCACCAATGGAAGAGCAATCAGTACTCGGCGAAGTGAGGCCATGATTAGAAGAATCGTCAATCGTCAGCAATTCAGGAAGCTGCGACGGTCATGAAAGTCTGCATCGTCTGCGGGGTGGGACAGAGCCCAATAACTGAGCTGTCCTGACTTGTCTTCGATCACAGCAGTCAGGCCAAGTTCTGGCATCGAAGGAGTGGGCCACCAAGGTCTGAGGTCCAACACCACATCACAGCGGCAGTCCCGTGGCGTGCGTCTCATGTTCACTTTGGGTGGAGACGCCCCAACCAAGCCTGATGAACGCTGGCGGTAGGACTCAAATTCGTACAGGTTCCACTGGCCTGAGGGTGAAATGTTGAGTTCCCAATACATCGGTGATCCCGGCAGACCGAGAAATGCTTCAAAACAACTGTGTTCCCAGAGGCGGTCCTTGCGTTGACCGGAAGGGGAGTTCAAACCGTACTGAGGCCAAGCAAGACCCTGCAAATCACAATCAGGTCGCCGAGGTCTGAGGCTGTAGCTGAGTTCAAGAATTCCTTCCTCAGACCAAACATATTCTGCGCTGACTAACAGATCAGGAGAATGTGGGAGGTCATGCGGAAGAAGAGGGCACACCTGACGAACCATCACCGGATGGCGCGACATATCAACTACCTCCAGAAAGGTCGTGAATCAAGCTTTGAAGACTGTCCCATTGAGATTCGATGGATTGCGTTAAAGCAAATTGCACAAGAGCTCGATCCAGATTGTGAGCGGGTCGATCAGTTCTGAAATAACGATCGCCCATAAGATAGTCAGTTAGGAACCTCAACCCAAGTTCAAACGGAATCAAACGAATACAATCTGGCAGATAAAAGAAATCCCGCTCAGAAAGAAAGGATCGACCGATTGTGAGGTAACCCTCAAGAATGGCTCGGCACAGAGTGAGATCAAATTCGACCGAATCCACTTGAAGCGTTTCCTCTCCATGAACATTGCAGCAGGAGCGTAGGCAATCTCCAATGTCGTAGTGAATCAGACCAGGTTTAACAGTATCAAGATCAATCAATCCAACTGCACAACCACTTAATTCATCAAGCATCACATTGTTGATTTTGGGATCTCCGTGAATCGGACGGCGTTTCAGCTCACCACGAGCGCAGGCCGCCTCTAAGACATCAATCCCCCGTCGTCTTTGTTCTACAAAGTCGAGAGCATTTTTTAGCCGCTGATCAACCCTTGACTGGTCCTCAATCTGTGACTTTTGATCTTGACAAACAAAATCATAATTCTCAAGATATTTTGGTGCAACATGAAAACCTTCGAGCGTATCTGCCAACTCACCTGTGGGTAAATCACTGATGAGATGGTGAAACATCCCAAGTCCATAGCCCACTTCTCTCGCATGCTCCCAACTTCGAATAACGTCGCTGGTGGTGGCTGCACCGATGTAAGTAATAGACCGCCAGAACTCCCCGTTGTGCTCTACCCAATGATCTTCGCGATCACGCGTCTGCAGAACTTTTGGGATTTCCCAACGTCGACCTGCCAACTCAGGAGGATCGGTCTCAAGGCGCTGTTGCACATGACTGCCTAGAGCAAGCAAATTACGCATCACAAGCTCAGGGTTTTCAAACACGCTTTTATTCAGGCGCTGCATCACAAAAGCCTGGCGATCTGCATTTCCAGCCAGAGACACAAGAAAAGTGTCGTTGACATTCCCGGATCCGAGGGTGTCAATCGAAGTGATTTGCTCAGGAGGATGAAAGAGACCTGCAATCGCATCGAGCGATGGATCAAGCCTGGAAATGGCGTCGGCCATGACGAATCGCATGAGTCTCAGGCTGGAAGAATGACGTGGATCTGTTCCTCTGCCATGGACAAGTGTGCAGAAAATGAGCCGGGAAGCGGCAGCATGGACAAAGATCATCCACTCAGCCGTTGCCGAGACCTCAGCGAAACTGGACTAGCTCGGCAGGCTTAACAGCACGAAGCCAGGGTCGTTCGCACGCAGTGGTTTGCTTCAGCGCTGCCAGAAGGTACGCAGCGATCTCACACAGCGCTCCTCCTCTCCTCTTAAGCACGACACAACCGGATCCTTCAACCGTTGCTGGTCGAGCCACAGGATGGATGCTCCTTCAGTTACAGCGCAAAGCAAGGATTGCTACAACTCGGAATGGAACAACAAGGCATGTTTTTTGAGTTCAACCAACTCAGCAGCGAAATGAAAGAACAACTGAATGCAGCTGTCCGAATCGCGATTGCCATTACCCTCAAAAATCAAAATGGAGGGTGTTAGCCATTGCTTTTTGACGACGCATTCGCCAATACCGATAACGAACCTCTGCAAGAAGTGTTAGAAAGCTTCGGAGTGATGCGAAAAACGTTCTGCGAGTGATCAAGTGATTATTTAAAGTTACGATCCTGCATTGAAAAAATTCATCGCTGACATAGTTTTCATGATTAATTAGAGAGCATTTTCGATAACATTCATTGCCCTTAGGTATGCAGGTGGATCATCATCAATTTCCACATCTTCTAGGCCAGAATCTCCACGAATTAACCGTCGAGCATTATCTGCAATTACAGCATTAGCAATTAAATCGATCGCCTCAGGAAGATCCAGATTTTGTAACGCTTCGGCATAACGCCTGCTGTGCGATGGTCGTACAGACTCCTGGCAATAAGTTGATAATTGGCGGCTTTCAGTCATCACAGAAAATGCCACATCTTTGGTGGCTTGCCTGCCATAAACAGCCATGTAAAGCAGATTGATCATCGATGCGTCATGCACCGGAATAGAGTATTTCCGAGCAATTTGGGGCCAGTAACGAAGTGCTTTCAGTCCCTCCAATCCTCCCTTGCGTAAACCCGCCGCTTCGCACCAGTTCTCCAATTCCTCCATGCTGTGAGGGCAGCGTTGTTCCATGCGCATGTGCTCCGCAAGAACCTGCCCCACCTCAAAGTTGCGAGTGGGTTTACCGGAGACAGGCATCATCATGCTGCCGCGAACATCGGCAACCATTGCCGTGAGCTGAGCGAAGGTGTGGTCCCGAACTTTCTCCATATCTCCTTCGCGCACAAGGGCGGCTTCGATTCTGGGAACCCCATAACCGAGTTCAGTGAGTGAGAATGGCTGGCGGTTATAAAGTCGCTGACGATCGCGTCGAGCCATCGAGACTGTTGCCGCCTGATCGAGGCACTGATCCAAAAGAAGGGTGAGCAACGTGGGCAGAACACCTGGATTTTGCTGGTGAAAAGAGTAACCAAAGCCTGCAAACACGGACGCCATATTTTTTGCAGCCTTGATGTATTGCCCCTCAACGTTGTGAACACCAGGCGATACTTGAATATTCGGAGACAGTCGATCCAGCAAACGCGCACCAAGCAAGGCCGTTAGGGCATTGGGATGGCAAAAATTCGCAGTGAAGCTGTCAAGAGGATTTCTCAGAGCTCCGTGACGATGAAATCCAGAGAAAAAAGCCAAGTTCGGCTCCTTCTCACAGAGCACATAGGACTCATTGGCAATTTGATCATGACAAAACGACCCAGCGAGACAAGCCATCACCACTTGTTCTCTGTTCAGCTCAGAACGCAATTTGCAAGCCTCTCGCAGATCCTCCTCAACGTGGTTGCTGTTAGCACTGAGCACCACCAGCTCACAGCGCATGAGGAGGTCTGCCAAAGAATTGGTCACGCGTTTGCCAGCCTGCTCATGGGTGGCCATCGCTTCAATCGTGGCCACATGAACCTCATCCATACCTTGAATCACATCTTCCGGGAAAGCGCCAAGCAGGTCGCGACCGGGACGTGGTGCAAGCAGGAGATGGCCCTCGCTGTTTTTCTGCATCGCACAGTTGTATGCCAGGGATGCCGGATACAGACCAACGCTGTAGAGCCCAACCTTGCCCCTCTCCAATTCGAGAATGCGACGGTGAATCGCCTCCCGATCCAAGGAGGGAGAGAAAAATGAATTGCTGTCCAACAACGTTTCCATCAACTCACCGCTTTTCGCACCACAACACTAAAGAACCCTTCACAACGCTCCAGCACCCAAGCCAGAAAGGAGAGCTCGAAGATCAAACGTGCACTGGCCACTGCTCACTACGACCAACAAAAACACATACCCAGATCATAGTGGCCTTTAAAAAGACTAAACTCATCTGAAAGACAGATTTTGCTTTTCAGGTCATTCTGTCTTAGAGGAAATAACAATTTTATTATTGATTGCAATTACCCTGCATAACAGGACTACAGTAAATCACGAGACTTTCGGCCCCCCTTTCCCTAATTCCATGCTGGCAATTGTTTCGCAAATTAAAATCTAACAAACACTAACAAAATCGATCTATATTCATTTCACATAGAGCCTAATAAAACGACCAAGCCCACCTAACCGTTAAGGATCAGATAAGCTGCCGCTCATTAATCAGAAATCCAGTCGAATTGATAAGAAAACCCCTGAAGAACTCCATAATCTGTTTATTCCCGTTAGCAACCCACACCACTAGCACAGAAGATCTTAGGAGTGTCAAGGATTCATCACTTGCCCTGTGTCTTGGCGGCGTCAACCTTTCGTAACTTGCAGCAATCGAAAAACAACTCAAAAGTGATAAAAAAGTCATGACGCGCGAATAGCTTCGATTGACAAACTCATAATTTCGGTAGCAAGAGTGGTGCCAGCCCAAAGACAGGAGAAAGAATTTTCTCGATTCATGAAAGAAACCACTGCTGGTCCATCATCAATCTCTTGTTGGATACGTCTCGAGAGCAACAGGGTGATCGATTCAGACCTGTCTGACCGACCGACCACGCGTTGGTGACCACCATCGATTGGATCATCGCTTGAGAACTGCGTCGTTGCGCCAATCAGGGGACGATCCGAGAGAGCTGACTCTTGGCATCCATAGAGCACAATTTAAGACAATCAGCTGACGAGCCAAAACTGCTCTGACATCGCTCTCACAGCTTTCGAACGCTGAGTCCCCTTATCAGCACCTCATCAAACCCATGGCAGAACTGAGTCTTGATGCACTCCGAAACGAAATTCAGGCTGACAATGACGTGCTGATCGTGCAAGACCTTGACGGCGTCTGCATGCCTCTTGTCAAGGATCCCCTCACACGCACCCTTCGCGCTGATTACGTCATGGCGGCGGCCGCCATGCAAGACCGATTTCGGGTACTCACGAATGGAGAACATGAAGGCCGACGTGGCGTGAACAGACTCGTGGAACTGGCCTTAGGCGACGCAGCCTTGCCCGCACGGGCAGGTCTCTATTTGCCTGGTCTAGCTGCTGGTGGTGTTCAGCTGCAAGACCGATTTGGAACCGTTTCCCATCCAGGTGTCAGCCAAGCTGAGATGGATTTTCTCGAGTCTGTTCCAAGACAAATGGAAGTTCTGTTGCGGGAGAAATTAGTCCAAATCCTGCCTGAAATTCAAGATCAGGACTTAGAAAATGAACTTGAATTGGCCATTCTCGATACACAAGTTTCACCGACGATTAATCTCAATAGTCTTTTCAGCCGAATCGAGGGTGATATTAAGCGTCAACAACAACTTCAATTGATGTTGTCCGATTTGATGGAGAGGCTCCTATCAGCCGCGTCAGCAGCTGGATTAAAAGATTCCTTTTACCTTCATGTTGCACCAAATCTTGGATATGATTCTTCGGGACGCGAAAGAATGAAATCGGCGCAAGCTGGAGATGTAGGTACGACAGATATCCAATTCATGTTGAAAGGAGCCATCAAAGAGGTGGGATTGCTGGTCTTGCTGAATCAGCACATCTCCCAAAAAACCGGAACAGCTCCGCTCGGAGAGAGTTTCAATGTGCGTACCGCACCGCACGATCATCAAGCCCTCCTCGACCTCTGTCATCAACACATTGATCCCCAACAGATGCCCATGCTGGTGGGGGTTGGAGACACCGTGACATCAACGCCCTGTCCTGTGGGGCAGGGCTGGCTCCGCGGTGGAAGCGATCGTGGGTTTCTGACCCTTCTTCAGCAAATAGGGGATAGCTACAACCGAACAGCTCGCGTGGTGCTTGTCGACAGCAGCCATGGGGAAGTCGATCGTCCGAGCCTGAACAACGAATTATTGAGAGGAATCACCGATCCTGAAGATCCGCTTCAATTTGACTGTCTTGTCAAAGGAGGACCTGAGGAATACGTGAACTGGTTTAAAACCTTAACTGTTTAATAGCGTCACAGACAACACAAGTGCATTCAACTGAAACGATGAAGACATCAAAGATAGCTCACAAAGGGCCACCACTATTGAAAGGGTTGCTTTCTAGAATTCAAATTAGACTTTGCATTTCAACGAATCTTGCAGACTTGAAAGCATGAAATCATTGATACAAAAATTCCATTCATAATTAAATCTAATCAAGCAAGGGATTTTTTAAGACACTCCATTCATCCATGCACTTCACCACAATCTCCACGCCATCAATTCAACAGCAACCCGGGCAAGATGCCAATTCCTTCCCTTCGATCAAACGAGAAGAACTCGAAACCTTACAAGTCAATCTCGGCTATCGCTGCAATCAGAGTTGCAGCCACTGTCATGTCAATGCCGGCCCCTGGCGTTCGGAAATGATGGGGGACGATCAGATCGAATTAATTCCCAAAGTTCTTCAAACTCTCAAACTGAACTGCCTGGATTTAACGGGTGGTGCACCTGAGCTCCATCCACAGTTCAGATCACTGGTACGACAGGCCAAAGCCCTGGGAGTTCAGGTGATTGATCGCTGTAATCTGACGATCCTGCAGGAACCCGGCCAGGAGGATTTAGCCGCGTTCCTTGCCAATTCGCAGGTCAAAATCGTGGCCTCTCTTCCATGTTTTCAGGAGGAGAAGGTGGATCAGCAACGCGGTAATGGAGTGTTTGAACGCAGCATTGCGGGACTAAAACACTTAAATGCTCTTGGTTATGGCATACCAGAGACGGATCTTGAATTGGACTTGGTTTTTAATCCTGCAGGTGCCCAGCTGCCACCTGAGCAAGGTGAATTAGAAGAACTATATCGACACAAATTATCTACGAATTATGGCATTTATTTCAGCAGATTATTAACAATTACCAACATGCCGATTCAACGATTTGCGAGCACCTTAAAGGCCAATGGCGAGCTGGAGTCTTATTACGACCTGTTACGAAATGCACATCGCGAAACCAATCTCAATGCAGTGATGTGCAGAAAACTCATCAGCGTTGATTGGAAGGGATTTTTGTATGACTGTGATTTCAATCAACAATTAGGGCAACGCATACCCGCGGGACCAGTCACGCTCCGCGAACTTCTGGACCAGGGTTCGCGCTGCTCAGGACAGATAATTGCTGTAAACACTCATTGCTACGGATGCACAGCTGGAGGTGGATCGAGCTGTGGTGGAGCTCTTAACTGAGCTGATCGATATCGACAGAGGCAGGGGCGAACAACAACACCCGTTCTCCCACACGACGCTCTTTGCCATGAAGAGCGTAAACACCCCCGGAAACAAAATCGGCTGTGCGTTGTGCGAGGTTCGGCTCCATTTCCGACAAATTGAGAACAACAGCACGTTGTTCGCGCACCGCTAAGACAGCGTCAAGTCCCTCCTCGAATCCCCGAGGAGTCAAGACGAGAATCTCATGAAAACCTGAACCACCAGACAGCTCCATGCATCCAGATTGGCGGACTCTTATGCTCACCACAAGAAAAGCAATAATTAATCAATGAATGATTCCGTTGAGACAGCCAGCGGTGGACATTGTGGAACAAAACCAAAAAAATTTGCATTTGGCATTGCTCCCTTAGGAACCATTTCCATCGGCATCGTGCCCATGGGGGTGGTCTGCATCGGAGTCGTTCCCATGGGGGTGGTATCGATCGGTGTTGTGGCAATGGGGGTGATCAACCTTTCCGTCGTGGGAATGGGTCTTTTGGCCATTGGGGTCAACACCATGGGGGTCTGGACAGCCGGGCCAATGTCAATGGGTCTCGTCCAATTCGGTAAAGGCAACTCCACCCACAACATCCATCATCACGGTCACGCAGGCCATGATCAACAGTCAGCCGACCCTCGTTTCATGGCCTATCCAACCCGAGCGGAGGCGGAGGCACAAGCCCGGGCTCAGGGTTGTGAAGGGGCTCATGCCATGGGTGATTTCTGGATGCCCTGCGCAGAACATCCAACAGGGCCAGACCGGTAGATCAACGACAATCAGGACAGATTGCCCTGACGTTCAAGCTGGATTCGATCAATTCAAAATCAAATTGGTTCGCAGCCTCGTGACCTGCCTCCAGGACAGAAATATTTTCAAATTCCTCGGTCCGACCACACCGGACACAAATCAGATGGTGGTGAGCACCATGATCACCACCAGACAATTCAAATCGACGACCTCCATCGGTTAGTTCAAGCTCCTGCAAAAAGCCCATGTCCACAAGCAATCTGAGCGTTCGATAAATCGTTGCTAGTGACACTTTTGCCTGCGAATCAACCAGAAGACGGTGGACGTCTTCTGCACTGAGATGCGTGCCACCGCCACTATGTTCAAATAGATCAAGAATCAACCGCCGCTGGGGAGTGAGGCGTCGGCCATCTTGATGCAACCCCCGCTCAAGAGGGCCTTCAACCGGAACTGGCAACGAAGCCATTGGCGACTGCACCGGAACAACTCTTCTCAACAGTAACGGCTAATGCGAGAGCAGAACACGTGATCAGAGGTCAGGGCACCCTCAGCCCTGAACAGCAAAAAACGAAATCCGTCGAACCGTTTCCAAAGGCTGAAAGACCAGTAAGGTTTACGTCTGTTTCTCCATCTCTGTGTCCAGCTCCTGGCGAGTTTTAATGCGATTTGTAGCCAGCGGACTTTTCCTGGTGGCTCACGGATTATTAGTGCTCGAATATGTGGCTGTGGGCACTGCTTTGCATGGCATTGCAGAAATCTTTCTGGCTCCGTGGGCCATTCGTCATCGAGCCTGGGATTTGATTGTGATAGGGGTTTTGTTCTGTTTCTTCGATTTATGGGGAACTCTGCGACTCACGAACACAATTGGTTAAGCACAAATCATTCAATCCACCAACGCTGAACGAGTCCTGGTTCCCCCGCACTTGGTGAAGGGATCGTTACAACCGAAAGACGCTTACTTTCACGCGCATAGTTGTAACGGCAAAAACCCTTACCAGTGCCTGAACATGCTGAGAGTGCCGGTAGCGCCACCCCTGAAAGCTTCCTCTCAAAAGCATTCGGGGGTTGGTCCGGGAGTGGAGACCATCCAGATGCCAGTAAGAGAGCATCAGCAGAACGGATGGTTTGACCAACCCGGAGTTGAACCGAGAAAGAGGCAACGGATTCAGCGATCGCAGCACCTCCGCTGAGGAATGGCATCACACAGAGTGCAAGGCGCAGACCCTTCATCGCTTTTCAACCATGACTGACTTCGGCATAGCCACAACAAGGGCCAAACGTCATCGATCAAACGAAAAAGGGACAATAAACCTGTCACAAACCTGGCGAAACACTCAGAAGAAAGGCTCATAGGACTGCAGAAAGCAAAGCAAATTCAAATCAATACCGATACATGAACCGAGTTAAATGATGAGATCGGGCAACGAAGACAGCAGGAAGGTTGGTCAGACCAGATTCAGAAAAGCCACTACGTAAGAACCAACGACAAACGGAACGAAGAGCGCTATAAAAATAGTGTTTCTTAGCAAGCCAATGTCTACTGAGGCCGTTATCGAGCTTGCGAATGCGATTAAGGACGATGCACAGCTGAAAGTCCTATGTGCATCAGTTGCATGTGCTGATGTAGACGATCAGTGCAGTATTGCGAGGGAGAAAGGATTTGATATTCATCCCCACGACTTTGATGCGTTCAACAATGGTGATCTGATCGAAACTGACGATGAAGACACCTTTCTTAAGCCATTGTGGTGGGAAAGGGTTCCCCATCGCCACACGGATTGAATCCACACCTTATGAACAACCAAAAAGGTGATTTGAACACAATATTAACCATACGAGAACAAAAAACATATCTGCTTATTAAAAAGCCTATACAAAATTCAAGCTGCACAATACTTCATGAATCACACCTTACGTGACGCACAGCCGTAACAAAAAAGAAAGATTGGAAACAATTACCTGATTAACTGATAACTCTACACATAAAAACCAATCAAATTTTTCGAGAAGGAAGCATATAATCTATGGAAATTCAAATCCAACGAGAGGTTGCCATCAAGGCAAAAAAACAATCATCTATTCATGATTTCAATCAACAGTCAACCAAAACCCAATACAACGCCATTTACCCACAACAGGCCTTCAAGATGACTTATGGTTCAAGGACATTTCTTACAGTTTAATGACGCTGACACTTTTTGGAGGTTCACAGACAAGAGCTAGCATGCCTAGATGGTACTTGGAGGAAAAAGGAATTGAATACGAGTTGATTGATGTTTCCATAGGGAAAGGTCAACATTTGCAGCCTGAATTTTTAAGCATCAACCCATTTGGAAAACTTCCAGTGCTGAAAGATGATCAAATTTGTGATCAACATGATCAGCCAACCATTCTCTTTGAATCGGGTGCGATTTTATTGCATCTGGCAGAGCACTACGGAGGAGAAGCAACAAACGCAAACGAAAGATCGTTAATCAGCCAATGGACGCATTTCGCAAACTCAACTCTTGCATTTGCAATTTTCGTACCTGAACAAAAAACCAAGGTCTTACCTCGCCTACTTGAAGAGCTTGAGCAGCAACTCTCTGAAGGTTTTTTAGTAGGCAAGCAATGGGGAGCAGCAGACTGTGCAGTAACGGCCTATCTAGCTTACATTAAATTATTCTTCCCAAATGAGAATTTAGATTGTTACCCAACTATCCATAACCTAATCAAAACAACGAACGAACGCAAGGCCTACAAAATAGCAATGGGATTTAAATAAAATCAATAATTTAGATCAATGGTATTACTCCCTTTTATATCGATTAAATTTCTTACTTTAGAATTATCCATCTGCACTTTTAATGACATTTAATTCACACGACCATCGCAGTGCCCTCGTAACGCACAACACCGGACTCTGGGAAGGATTCTTTTTGCGATTGGACGCAACGGGTGTTGAGCAAGAACGATTATCCACATTGTTGGAAGTCAAAGAAACCCACGGAATCATCCAAACTTGTTTGACTTATCAAAACAGTGGTCAGCAGCAATCGGTCAATTTCAAATCACTCCCCACCTCGATGCAAGTCAGTGATCAGGGGCACTGGTCAACTGGACCTGAATTCATCACACCATGGAATTGGGTTTCGGAACTCTGCGTGGTGAATCCACAGCAACGACGTCGCATGATTGTCTGCCATGGTGCAACTGGACTTGATCGTATTATTTATGTGGTTGAAGCGAGAACAGGTTCACAACTCCCACATCCCGATTCCCCATTGAACTGTCAATCGCGACCATTTGGATCATTGATCATTTGGCAGCCAGAACTTGGAGTTGAACTCATCATCGATCCAAGAAACCGGGAACAAGGAGATGCAACAGGATGTGGGATCCGCTGGATCGACAAGAATGGGAATAAATTACAGATTCTGCGTCAATACAACAGCGCAGGGCTCTTAACCCCTAGATCAGATGTTTGGCACACCAACTAAACGACTCACAGGAAATTCAGGGGCAAATAGGAAAACTGGCTTCTAACAACAAAATAAGTTTGGCTATCAATGTCACGAAAATGACACTAAGTTAGTATCTGTATTTATGTCTCGAATAATCAAAGTCCTGCCATCTTCAATGCATTCGAATCCAGCAAGCACCTTCTCATTTACAAGAGTTTAGAAAGGCCACTGACGAGGTCACTTGTTGAAGTCTGAATTCATGAAAGAATGACAAAAGTTAATCAATATATCAATACCAGTCCGTGCCAAACCATTAACACTCATTGAAGCCCTCAGGAACGAGCCCAACGCGCTAGGGATCTATCACCATCTCGAATCGCTTCAATCGAGTTATAAACCATCATCTGCCAATTGAATTCGGGCAAGCCTGCGTAGACCATTAAATTAAGTGGATACATGTCAGAGTCCGTACAACGACGGAAGTCGTCTCGAAAAAGAAACACTGGCTTAGCAAGTGCATAAGCTGCTCCAAGCTCCACCATCACGCCTTCATCAGGAGGATTGCCATTTACAATGGCGAAGAGGCCGTCAGCATGACGCACATCGTTCATGCATTGCTGAGCAACGCCAAATGGCCATCCTGGATTGTTCAAATCAACCTCTCCATTGCGTTCGAATGGCTCCCAGACAGTCAGCCCAAGCCACTCAAGCGCATTCACGAATTCAGGTAGTAGAAGACGTCTACTTTGTTCCGAAAATCCGTAAGGTGACGCAAGATAAATCGTCTTGGAAGTCACAATAAATTCAATTTTTTAATGGACCTTGAAGATTGGTACTCCCTTTCATCAGCACCAGCCAGTTCCGCATTCTCCCAAGGAAACAACAACCATTCTTCCGATACAACTGTTGTTGCTGCATCCCACCAGGTTGGAGGAGACTTGCTGACCCAAACCACACAAATGGAATTAACTTGATCACGAACGGCCGTTAGAGTCTGACCGGTTTCATACACATCATCCACAACAAGGCATCCCTCTTTTGGTTCCATTAGCAACGGAATGTGAAGTGAGTGACTCAATGCCAATCCTAAACAGAGACCACCTCGAGGTACACCGTACACACCCGTGAAGGAATGATCCACATACCGATCCGTGATCCATTCAATCGCTTGATCAAACTCAGCCCATGACAGACGCCTCATGGAATTTTGCATAGCGTTCTTAGCCTGAGTCTATGTGTCGAACGCTCGGCATTGATCACTGAAAAATTGACTGATCGACGAATCCAGGGCAATTGTGTAGACAGAACCGACAAATCGAACATCATGGACAACGGCTTACAATTTTAAGTTAATCAGTGATTAATCCCATTAAAAATGAGCTTCAAAGAATTAAAATTGGCAACAAAAATTACTTTCTCAGGACTTCAGTCAGAAGTCCATCATCGCAAGACAACAGAACACGCTTTAAGAACCCATTCGTGAGACAAAATACATCAATGTGGCTTTGCTTGCAGGTCGTTTAGATCATTTGACTCATCCCGAGAAGACGGAACCATTGTTTCAACAAGTTCATAATGCTCTTCTCTCAAAGCATGGCCAAGCAGTACAAGCATGAATCGCTCACAATAGATTTAATCTTTGAATGAAGCTTTTAATAAAATTTCACCAGAATATAGCTAGCACCCTGCAATTCAAGCTTATTCGTGATCTGCTCCAGGTCAAAAGCAACCCGAAGTTCTACGCCAAAGAATAAATCAAATCCCTTCAAAAAAGCAATCAAACGCGTAAATGACTATCAACAATCAATAAATTGATGATTACCATAACGTCAACATCCCCTTGCACGTGATACCCATTACCATTAGTCCATACAAAAAGGTCAACAATCGTATTCAATCTCAGAACGTTGCTGACGTCTAATCATATCGTCATCTTTCATTTGAGACTCATCATAATCAAGAGTCATTCGACCACAACCAAACTGATTCAAGGGTATGACTTTTTTATGATGATCGACTTGTTCATTTTGACCAACCAAGGAGTTACTTTTCTTCATCAATAAAGACTGGGACATTTCATTTGGATAACCACATCCAAATGAAATGTCAGCACTTGTGCGGTAATCAAGACCCATACAAAATGAAAAAATACTTGTTCGAATCAAGAACTAGGTCTTTCAATAACTGAGAAGGAGAGACTGATCGACCAAGACAGCCACCACGAATGTCTTGGTCAAACATTTAAACAAGACAAAATCATTTTTAGTCAAGACAACGTCATCGGGAAAAATACAGCAATATAAGCCAAAATGAGTTTACAACGGACATCAGCATGAGATGGAGTGCTTAACTGAAAGGAATGGTTTAATCAAGAACGAAATAGACATAAAGTTGACAGGAAATATACTTATAAAATTTTGAGTTCCAAATCAAACCATATGAGATGATGAATATCAAACCCCTTCTGCGATTGGCTCTGGGATAGATTCAGTTGGAGCTTCGAATTGACCCTTAATCACATGCTCCAAACGTAATTTCATAAAGGTGATAAAGGTGGCATCAGTAGAGATCACTGCAGCAGACGGTTGCGGCAATTGAGCTTTGATGGCTGATAACTCTGGTGCATTAAGGAAACGTGGGTTTTGAACAAACCAAAAGTCAATCGTCTTACCTTGCTCCCCATAGTGACGGCGTCTTTCATTCAACACTTCCTCGAGAGGTTCTTCCTCTGTTAAGAAACGTGTGCTTGCGGCTACAAAATAATGAGTCGTCATGAAAGGGAGCTTCCAAACAAGGGTTCGTGTCTGGGATTCTGGACCAGACGCTTCATTTCTCGCACCGCTTCTTGAAGGCCAACGGCTAAGGCACGAGCCACAATTGTATGTCCGATGTTGAGTTCCTCTATCCCTGGAATGGCGGCGATGGGCTCCACGTTTTGATAAGTGAGTCCATGACCTGCATTCACTCTCAGACCGAACGAGCGTGCCTGCTCTGTAGCCTCCGTTAACCGTGCCAGAGTCATCGGTTGCACCTTCCAACTGGCTTGTGCGTAACAGCCTGTGTGCAATTCAACCCAATGTGCCCCAGTCTGCTGACTTGCCTCAAGTTGTTCGCGGTCCGGATCGACGAACAAACTCACCGGAATATGACTTCTTTGGAGCTTATCAACTACTGCAGACAAGGACTCGCACTGACTCTTAACGTCCAGACCGCCTTCTGTTGTGACTTCCTCCCGCCTCTCTGGGACCAGGGTGACCATATCTGGCTGCTCTCTTAAGGCAATGGCCACCATTTCATTCGTAGCTGCCATTTCTAAGTTCAAACGGGTACGCACAACTTGTCGCAAGAGGGCCACATCTCGTTCCTGGATATGCCGTCGATCTTCCCTCAGATGAACAGTGATCCCATCCGCACCTCCCAATTCAGCTAGGAGCGCCATGGGAACAGGATCAGGTTCCACTGTTCGACGCGATTGGCGGACATTGGCAATGTGATCGATGTTGACCCCGAGACTGGCCACAAGGTCTCTTCCAAAAGTACATTTTATGCGTTTGCGGGGTGCGCCCGAGACGCAGATTTAACTGCCCAGGCTTGATCGATAAAGAACTGCGCTCCGCTTAAATTTCGCTCGTGTAGGTCAGTGTTATCAGGACGTGAGCAGCGCTCTGGACAGTCGAGGAGAGGTTCTGGGTTCAACGATCAACCCTTTTTGGTCAACGCTTGCGATGTTCTTCACTCAGGATGTTGCTCTGCCTTGCTACTTCCGCAAACGTTTTGTTTTAGGCGCCCATCATCTCCCTAAAAGTGGACCTGTCCTGCTGGCTCCCACCCATCGTGCTCGCTGGGATGCACTCATTCTTCCGATGGCAACAGGGAGACGTGTCACTGGACGCGACTGCCGGTTTATGGTGACACGTGACGAAATGAAAGGGCTACAAGGCTGGTTCTTACATCGACTCGGATGTTTTCCTGTTGATCAAGGACGTCCCACCCTGACGACGCTGCGATATGCCATAGACCTCCTAGGTCATGGTGAGCAGGTCGTTGTCTTTCCAGAAGGACGAATTAACAGAACTGACGAACCGATTCGTCTGCAGCAAGGACTCGTACGAATCGCTCAAATGACGAAAACAAATGGTGTTCCTGTCAGCGTTGTTCCAGTTGGCATTGCTTACAGCGACGCCAGCGCGACGGCGTTTGGCAGCGCAGCTGTTTGTTTCGAAGCTCCCCTGATCTCTATCGGAAGTGGAAGAGAGGCTGCGACGGAAATGTGCAAGCTACTTGCAGATCGAATGCATACGGCTGAACAAGCGGCCCGACAGGCTGTGGGCCGACCACTCAGAAGCCACTAAAGTCCGCCCACTGCTCTGCTGAGTTCATGCGTTCCCGTCTGACTGTTACTGCACTAACCCTTTTAGCAGGGTTAATTGTTTGTCCTGCCCAGGTATCGGCGCAACCGTCTGATGGAAACAGCACTTCCGCAAGCAAAGTTTTGGCATCCGGGGGTGCTGGATTCAATGTTGCGGCTGTGCGAACTCTTTTGAACAAAGGTGATTCTGCCGTGTCATCAGGAAACCTCAATCAGGCCAGAGAGGATTACGACAATGCCCGTACCGCAGCCAAACAGCTGCTCGCTTTTTATCGGGATCTCAGTGGAGCCTTCCGGGGATTGGACGCTCGCATACCCAGGGAAATGGACGCCAAAGGACGCGAAGCTCTTTCACTTCTAGCTCAAGCCAACTTGCGGCTAGCTGCCCTGTTTCGGCGACAAAATCAACCAGAGGTCGCCGTACCTGTCCTTGTCGAAGTTGTTCGCCTAATGACTCCAGCGAGCAACGAGGGACAAAAGGCTTACCAAAGCTTGGTGGAGCTGGGTTTTGTGGACACTCCCTTTGCTGGAGCCAAATCCACGAATTAAAAACTTAGACGAGAAGGCATCCACCCTTTTGATCTGCCAGCATCAACTCAGTGACACTCCGCGTTGCATGGTTCGTTCAGATGCGGTGAGCTCGGCCATACGCCGGGCTCTTCCAGATGCTCAGGTTTCAGTCGAGGATCTCACTGGAGGAGGCGATCATCTTCAAGTAACAGTGATCTCAACCCATTTCGAGGGACTGAGCCGAATTAAACAACACCAATTGGTGTACGGCGCGTTGCGTGAAGATCTTGCTAGTGAAGCTATACACGCTTTGGCACTGATCACCTCAACACCCAGCTGAGCAATCAATCGTTCCCTCTTCTCTCTCACCCACTAACTTTGATCCATGGAATCTCAAACCAAAACTCGCATCGAATCTCTGATTCAGTCAAGCCCAATCTTTGTTTTCATGAAGGGCACAAAACTCATGCCACAATGCGGTTTTTCCAACAATGTTGTTCAGATCCTGAATTCTCTGGGGATGAGCTTTGAGACCTTTGATGTGCTTTCCGATATGGAGATACGTCAGGGCATTAAAGAGTTCTCAGAGTGGCCGACAATTCCTCAGGTCTATGTGCGGGGAGAATTTATCGGCGGGTCAGATATCCTCATCGAAATGTATAACGACGGCACACTCAAGGAGAAACTTGAGATCGCTCTGGCGAGCTGAGAGTGTTAAAAAAATTGTTCACAACTTCAACAAACTGATGATTGCAGTCAACATAGGTTTTGTGGCCTGAGTCCACTAGTACTTTCAGTTTGGCATTTGTGCCAATTCGATCTCGCGCTTGCTGAAGCGTGGAAGGAGTTGCCGTGTCGTGATCACCGCATATCAACATCGTCGGCACGGTAATTTCTGACAATCTATGAAAGAAGTCGAGGTCAGCAAGAACTCCAGAATGAATGAATTCACTGGAGCCCCACATCCGCTCGTACAAGGATTTGTTGGCACGACAACTCTCGCGCTTCAACATTTGCGCAGCTTTCTTGCTTCTCGAAAAATGACGACGGTCAAATTCAGCTTCAACTTCAACATGGTCGCCTAACTCCGACTTTATGTTCTGAATAAGTTGATTGCAATCTTCAATCCATCGTCGCGTTGACAGCAGTGGGGAAGAGAGCACCAATGCACTGACACGGTGCGGATGGTCCAGACAGAACTGAGTCATCACACTGCCACCCCAGGAGTGACCGAGCAGACATGCATTCTCAATA
>WTGE01000284.1 GCA_011525445.1 Synechococcus sp. CO36386bin_37 | reverse complement strand
ATTGTCGATCAAATTAAGGCGCTGGAAATTCAGCTGATCAAATTAAAGAAAGCCGCAGGTGTTTACGGCGAAGGCAAGAAGATTGCTCTTCCTAAAAATGGCATCTACGTCCAAAGTGATATCGGTGTCCAGCAAAGAGAATGGGCAGGTGAAAATGGCAATACACAGCTTTTCTTTGACGCGGGTCTATACGGAGGCCTAGCCGTGGGTTATCGATATGATCGAAACTTTCGGTTCGCATTCGAATATTCAGAAATGAATAACTCTGTTAGTGACATGCGATCAGGCGCCCCTTCTAAAACCTTTAAAGATCCAAAAGCTAAGGGTGTTATTATGCAAGTTGGATCAGAGAAAGAAAAAGGAAGCGGCGATGTATTACTCCAAAGTTACACTCTTAATGCCTACTATGACCTCAATGGTTTTGGTCATGAAAGAAGATTCAGGCCTTACATCGGAGCCGGTATCGGCCTCCAAACATCAACTTTGAAAGGTGTTCAACCAGCATCCTTCCCATTCATAGGATTCGGTGCTGAGGCTAATAAAGCTTCCACTGATCCCGTTCTCACAGTCGAAGCTGGTCTCTCTTATCTAGCAACAGATCAAGCAGAATTCTTCATTGGCGGGGAATACTCATTTGTAGATAATTTTCTGCTCGAAGACACTGATTTCGGTAATTTGCAACCCCAGGGCAGCCGCAGTTGGATCCTGAAAACTGGCGCTCGCTATACCTTCTGATCAATGATGAAATTACTTTCGCCTTCCACAGGTAAGCTCTGGAAAAGAGTACTTTTTCTCAGCTTACTTCTCGCGACTCCTCTGACAAGTCAACCTGCTCAGGCAGATGATTACATGTATGAGGATGAGATTGAATACGCACTCGCCGAAAGGAGTAAAAAAGAACGGCAAGACTTGTCCAATCAGATCAGTGCCAATCCAGGGTCTGATAATCCAACTCCAAATGGTCGGAAAACAACATTCGAAGATCCTCGATTCTCGGGTGTTTTCAAGGTCGACTTCAAGACTCAGTACATCTCGTTCGGTGTTGTTCTACAAGATGAGGGTGTAACGATCCAGCCGATGCTGGCATTAAGATACACCTTTTTCGACAAAAACCTTGATCAATCAGAAGACAGTTTTATCAACAATGTCACCGGCTTCATCTCCAGTTGGAACGATATAAGTACCAATCAAGATCTTTCGAGTCCTAATTCCCCTTACCCTTATTTCACCGAAGCAGATCTCGTTACCGGTGTATCAGTCACCTTCGGCGACAGATTCAACCTTACGACATCTCTGACCGAATTGAATTCTCCTGCTGGTGGATTCAGACCAGGGGCATTCTTGAAAGCGGTACTTTCAATGGATGATACAGGCATCATCGCAGAGGATTTTGCTTTAAAACCGCAGTTTCTATTGATCTACGAAATTCCCTGGGAAGGGCAAATTGGACTGCAACCCGATGCATACCTGTTTGAACCTGGGCTCACTCCCACATACACATTTGGAGCGGATTCCAACTTCCCAGTGACTCTTTCACTGCCGATGCGAGTGGGTCTTGGCAATAAGTTCTACGATGGAGAAACCTACGGATTTTTCTCTGTCGGACCTGAATTCACTCTACCGATCCCAATCTTATCGACTGACACGATTAAAACTTACGCAAATATTGGCTACACTTACATAAATCTAGGAAAAACAACTCAAGATTTTATCTTAAACGAAGACAAAAGCTCTCACAAACATGTGGCCACATTCGGCCTAACAACTACTTTCTAATTCACCCATTAAATGGGGTTTCAAGGCAGTGTTTTTCGTTAAACACTGCCTTTTTTATGTCCTTTATTGACTGAATTGCTTCACAGCCGTGCTTGCAGCCGCAAAGATCGCTCCCTGTGGGTTACCACTCGTGAGCGAAGGAAGGACTGATGCATCGACAACACTGAGCTGTTCCACACCGCGAACGCTGAAGTCGGGCCGACACACCGCATCATCCGATGAACCTACAGCGCAAGTTCCAACTGGATGCCAAATGGTTGTTGCATACTTTCTCAAATAGTCAGCATCAGCAAAATGGTTGGCCGGACACAATTCCTCGGCGCAATACGGCTTCATGGCATCTGACGATGCAATCTGGCGAACAATCTCCAGGCCCTTCTGATAAACCTGTAGATCCGTTGGATCCTCCAGATAAGCAGGATTGATATCGAAAGACAGACCCTGTTCAGAGCGCACAGGCCGAATGGAGCCGCGACTGCGAGGACGACCAAGAACAGGAACGAAAATCACTGAGTGCTCAAGGCCACCCTCAGGCAAAAACTCTTCGGCTACAAACCCATCAACACCAGCAGAAAAATTAATTTGCAGATCGGTTTCAGGACCGGCATTCAAGCCTGAGCGGGTAAACAATGCGGCTTCACAAAGAAATTCAGTCGCACCTGGATCTGCCTCTGAGCGATAGGCCACCATCACTCGCATATGGTCTGAGAGGTTGCGCCCAACCATTGGAGAATCAACCTTGCAGGAAATGCCAGCAGCCTCGAGTACATCCTTGGGACCTACACCTGATTTCATCAAAAGGCCTGGGCTTTGCAAGGCACCAGCACTGAGAATGACATGTTTCCCCTCAAATGTTTCACCCGAAGAAAGCTGAACTCCGTGGCAGCGACCGTTCTCAATCAACAAAGACTGAACATTACTATTGCAGCGCACAGTTAAGTTTTCCGGAAGAGTGCCTCTTAAATATGCATTCGCTGTACTTGAACGTTTGGCTTCAGAATCAATGATCAGCTGCATATAGTCACAACGGTCATTCTGTTGAGAGCCATTGAAATCTGCACGCTGATAACCCAGTGCTGCACAAGCCTCAAGAAATGAACCCGACGCAGCACTCGGGCGAGGAGGATGATTAATAGACATACGGCCATTTTTCCCACGAAGCGAATCTTCCCCATAATCTCCCGAGCAATGCTCAAGTTCCTTGAACATTGCTTGAAATTGATCAGGCGACCAATTCGAATCGCCACCAGTTGTTTTATACCATTCCTCGAAATTAAAGCGGCTACCACGCACATACATCATGGCATTAATTGCTGTACCGCCTCCCAGCACCTTGCCTTGATTAATCAAAACTTCCCGACCATCCAGTCCAACTTGAGGGGTGGTTTTTAACTGCCAGTCGGCCTCTGTGAACCATGATTGGAACAAATTTTCGATTCCAGACTCAACAAATCGAGGTTCCTTACCGTCGGTTCCGGACTCCAAGAGCAAAACATCACCTTGCCCGGCATCTGCAAGACCACGAGCAAGAATGCAGCCGGCAGCGCCAGCTCCCACGATGATTGTGTCGAATTGCTGAGCCACGCCAATCTGAATATCACGATTATTTCTTAGCCATAAACCTGGTTCAAGAAAACCCAGGTTCGCAATCTAAAATTTTCTATTGATTGGTTCTTGAAGGATCAGACCAACGCGCGCAACCGCTCGATCGTCTGATCCGCCAGGGGTTGGTTCATT
>WTGE01000448.1 GCA_011525445.1 Synechococcus sp. CO36386bin_37 | reverse complement strand
TTGTAGGCAGTCAAGCCTGCGCCTGCCAAGCGCTCAGCCTGTTGATCAGTCAGCATTCCCGCGGTCACGCAGGCTTCCATTCCCATGCTGCGGACGCCTCGAACCATCTCTAACATCGCCTCAAACGGTGCTCCGTCGCGAATTTCCCGCCAGGCCCAACCCATGCAGAAGCGATCGGCACCGGCCTCCTTGGCGGCCCTGGCCCGCTCTAAAACAGGGGCAACCTGCAGTTCGGGCTGTCCTGTGACATCACTGCTGTGATGCATCGACTGAGGGCAATAGGCACAGTCTTCCTCACACCCTCCAGTTTTAACGCTGAGAAGGGATGCCAACTGGACGTTATACCCAGGATTCGATACCCGATGAACAGCCTGTGCGCGCCAGAGCAGGTCCATCAGAGGAAGATTCAGAAGCTCTTCTATTTCGCTGCGCGTCCAGTCATGGCGCACTTCAACCGCTTCTTTCATCAACCCTGGGATCAAATCTCGCCCCCTCAGGATCCCAGAGCATTGCCCTTCAGACCATTCAATCCTCCAAAGCGACGCGTGCGGCTTTGATAATCGAGGAAAGCCTCCACTAACGCCTCACGATCAAAGTCAGGCCATAGAACGTCAGTGACATGGATTTCGGCATAAGCAAGCTGCCAAAGCAGGAAATTACTGATGCGATATTCACCACTGGTGCGAATCAAGAGATCCGGATCCATTTCACCAGCTGTGAAAAGCTCGCCGGCAATGGTCTGTTCATTGATCGCGGAGGGGTCAAGCTCCCCCCGAGCTGCCTGTTCAGCAAGCCGCCTCGCAGCCATCACCAGTTCATGACGTCCTCCGTAATTGGTACAGACATTGAAATGGATTCCCTCATTCGCCTCTGTTCGCGTTGTGGCGTCATTGATCAAAGACTGAAGGCGCGAAGGCAGAGGTTCAAGATCCCCTAAAAACCGAATGCGCACCTTCTCGGCTTCCAGAGACTGCAGCTCCCGTTCGAGCACCCGTTCAAACAGTGTCATCAGAAAATTCACTTCCTCCCCTGGCCGAGACCAGTTCTCGGTAGAAAAGGCATAGGCGGTGAGGGCCTGCACACCCCAATCACTGCACCTTCTCAATGTGGCCTTGAGAGCCTCAACCCCAGCGCGATGTCCCATCACACGAGGTAAGCCCCTGGATTGAGCCCAACGTCCATTGCCATCCATGATCACTGCCACATGACCAGGAAGATGCTGAGGATTGATCTCGGAAGGGCAAGCCTCAATCCGAGAATGATCTGATCTTGGGGCCAAGCGTCGACTCAAGGCAATGAGTCCTGGGAAGCACTGATCACGCTACGTGAGGACCCTGGCTTCCCTGAAGTCGTTGACACTGAGGCAGCCATTAATTCCGTTAAGAGATCCTGAAGACGTGAACTAGTGATGGGCCGTTCCAATTTGCCTTGATTGGCGAGAGACAAGGTTCCCGTCTCTTCAGAGACAACCACACAGATGCAGCGATCAAAACGTTCGGTGATACCCAAAGCCGCAAGGTGCCGGGTGCCGTAGCGACTGATGCCCTGCCGTGACAAGGGCAAAATCACACCTGCGGAAAGAATTCGATTTCCCTTCAACAACACTGCGCCGTCATGAAGTGGGGTATCAGATGCGAACAGGTTCAGCAACAGTTCGCTGCTGAGTTGTGCGTCAACGGTGACCCCTGGATTGAGGAAGTCTTCCGGGCGCAGATCACTGCCTAGGTCCACCACCATCAAAGCGCCACGACGGGATTTGGACAGGCGACCGGCGGCATCTGTCAATTGGGCAACAGTGCTTGCTGTTGCTCTGAGCTTGCCCTGCGGATTACCCAACAGCACTGCCAAACGTCCTGTCCCGAGAAGCTCCATTAGTCGTCGTAATTCACCCTGCCAGAGGATTGCCAAGGAGAGCGAACAAGCCAAAACAAGAGCATCGACAAGGGTCGATGTCAAAGGGAGATTGAAAAACCGCTTAACGAACCAGGCGAGCGCAACGAGAAAGAGATATCCCCTTAGTAGCCAGAGGGTTCTCTGCTCATTCACTCGAGTGAACAGAAGAAAACCAAGAGCAGAGGCGCAGAAAATATCGATGATCAGGCGTAGTGGCAACAACGCCATTCCGATTACAAATGCACCTTTACTTCACTTCACCCTAGCGAGCGCAGGCGTTCTGGCATCAGGTCGTAGCGAAGTAAATCCTCTGGCTGCTCGCGCCGCTGGATCAGTTCAGCTTCTCCTTGATGAACCAAAACTGCAGCTGGTCTCGGAATCCGGTTGTAATTTGAGCTCATGGAGGCGTTGTAAGCACCTGTTGCCAAGATCACCAGAACCTCTCCACTTGCGCAGGATGGAAAGGAAAGATCCTTGATCAACACATCGCCAGACTCACAGTGCTTTCCTGCAAGCGTGATGATCTCATCAGCTGGTGCCTGCGGACGATCTGCCAGACAAGCCGTGTAATGCGATTGGTAAGTGATCGGCCGTGGATTGTCACTCATTCCACCATCAACTGAGACATACGTGCGTATACCTGGAACCTTCTTGCGGGATCCAACGGTGTACAGGGTGACACCACCTGATGCAACCAGAGAACGCCCTGGCTCACACATCAGACGGGGCAAAGCGAGACCGCGCTCATGACAAGCCATGCTCACCGCATCGGCCACCACTTTGACCCATGCATCAATCGATGGAGGATCGTCCGATTCCACATAACGGATACCAAGCCCTCCACCCACGTTGAGATCAGCCACGGGATGACCGAGATCTCGAGCCAATTTGAGCGCATCAGCCATGACCGCAGCCAGATCGCGGTGCGGATCGAGTTCAAAGATCTGAGAGCCGATATGGGCATGCAAGCCTTCAACCCGTGCCCACGCGCAGTCTCGCAACGCCGTCAACACAGGCTTTAGTTGATCGGGATCAAAGCCGAATTTGCTGTCGAGATGTCCTGTTCTGATGTACTCATGCGTATGGCATTCAATTCCTGGTGTGAACCGCAACATCAGACGAACGGGTGCGCCATCCTCCGGAACGAGTTCAGCCAGACAATCCAGATCATGCTGGTTGTCTGCAACCACCATCACGCCCCTGCGATAAGCGAGAGACAATTCCTCCAGAGACTTGTTGTTCCCGTGTAGCACCATGCGTTCAGGGGGCATCCCGCCATCCAGGGCCGTGAGCAGCTCTCCTGCGGAAACCGCATCAAGGCCAAGTCCTTCGGAAGCAACAAGACCAGTCATAGCAAGGGAACTGTGGGCTTTTGAGGCATAAATGGCGAGAGAGTCTCCGGTGTAATGACGCTTCAAAGCCTCCCGATACTCCCGAGCCGAAGCGCGAATACTGTTTTCGTCCAGCACATAAAGCGGTGTTCCATAGCGCTCAGCAAGGGCACTCAAGCGGCAACCACCCACCATCCATCGACCCTGATCATCAAGCTCTGCTGATATGGGAGCAAGATTGCGGTTTGGGCTGACGGAATCACAGCCTGTCTCATAGGGGGTGGCCATGGTGTCGTCA
>WTGE01000066.1 GCA_011525445.1 Synechococcus sp. CO36386bin_37 | reverse complement strand
TCGATGCCGATGTAGCTCAGCTGGTAGAGCAACGCTTTCGTAAAGCGTGGGTCGCCTGTTCAAGTCAGGTCATCGGCTTACAGGCAGACAGTTCAACTTGGGCCTTGGGCCACGTGATGCGTTGGAATAAAGATTTCCAGGAGCACGTTTGCTGATACTGATCAGCTTCGAGCGATTGAGATCATGAACCAACAATTGATTCAGCAAAGACATGATGCCAACTCAGGGATATCCTGACGACTGATGACATCTTGACGGCCTCCACTTTGCAAATGTCCTTTATCAGGCAAAGTGACAGGCCCACTAGGGAGCAATTAAATCAATACTGATACGACGTTAACTTAAACCATTGAAATCAATCATGACAAATTCACCTCTTCGAACAGAACAAACTCGACAGATTAATTCAACTAGAGAAAAAAGAGCAACAGGAGATTGCAATCAGATCAATCACGTCATCAGAACAGTTGAAACTAATATTTTCAGCTTTTTTTAAACCCAACTCGAACCCCACTCTGGCGAGCATTCAAACTAAACCGACAGACATCAGCATTCATGGCCAGCATCGAACCCAGCAAGCTCGATCGTTGGCAACGCAGCTTTGGCTATGACGCCGACCTTGATGAGGTTTTCATTGTTCTCAGCATCGGAGCCAGTCTGATCGCAACCTTGGGGCTGCTTGCCGACAGCCCTGCCGTAGTGATTGGCGCGATGGTTGTTGCCCCTTGGATCATGCCATTGCGAGCTGCTGCTTTCGCAGTGCTCTTTGGTGATATTTCGCTTCTAACAAGATCCTTACGGACTTTGATGGTAGGGGTTCTCGTAACCACTGCCCTCTCAATTGTCCTGGGGAAACTGGCAGGCTTGCCCCAGTTCGGAGCGGAGGTCGCTGCACGCACTGCACCCAACCTGCTCGATCTAGGAATCGCTCTGGTGGCCGGTGGACTCGCCACCTACGCCAAGCTTCGCAGCGATGCGGTGAGTTCACTCGCCGGAACGGCTATTGCTGTCGCATTGGTCCCTCCGATCTGTGTCATGGGGCTTCTGTTATCGCACTCCAAATGGGACTTAGCCTTTGGGGCCAGCCTTCTGTTTGCGACCAACCTGCTGGGAATCCTGACGGGCGGATTAGTCCTCATGGCATGGAAGGAACCCTACTTCCGTCAAGAACTCAGAAAAAGCCATCTTGGAGCTGCCAACTTTGCACTGACTGGCTTATTGCTGATTCCTCTTGGAAGCAGCTTCGTGAAGCTGCTTCACCAAGCCAGGCAAGACAATACCCGTGATTCAGTCGAACAAACCATCGAACAATTTTTGACGAGTGAAACGTTGACCTTTGGCGATAAAAAAAAAGTTGAAGTGGAAAGAGTGGATATCGACTGGAAACAAAATCCACCTGTCGTAAGGGTCGTGGTGCGTGTAGCAAACCCCAATCGTCCAACTTTCAAACAAGTTTCCGCTGTTCAAGAAGCGATCAATCAAAGGCAAGGCATTCGCTTTCGACTTGTCGTCCAACGCAACGCCGTTGATGTGGCTGGTCCCAAGGAGGAACCGAATCTCGAAAATCCTCTCACCTGGAAACTCTTTGATACCAACCCACAGTCCAGGGATGAGTCCGCATTTCCTGAAACGACTCCCTCCATCAACGCCCCTCTTCCCTCCGAGAAAGGTGCTGCTCTCATCCCAAAAAGAAAGCAGGACGGCACCGACAAAATCCTTGACCAATCTCCTTCTGAGGAACCCAAAGTGATGCCGTTCACCCTCGCACCAGCTGCAGAAGACAATTCCAAGGAATCAAACTGATCTTCTAAGTTTCGAAGTATGTCTGAGCAGCGCGTCGGGCAAAGATCAGGAAGTCTTGGACCCGGTGCTGTTCAACAGGTCGATCTCGACCTTCCTCGACATCGCGATACAGGTTGGCCACACTCCAAGCAGCAGTGCGCGGATCAGACTGAAACCGAGGGATGAGATGCAGGTGGAGATGGCGTGCTCCCTCCCCGAAAGCGATGGCGTAAACCCTGTCACAACGAGTGATCTGCTGAATCAACTTTGATGCTTGTTGAACAACTTTGCCCCATTCATGTGCTTCCTTATTCTCAAAATCGATCGGGCCCGCAAGATGACGACGAGCATCCAGCAAGCACCATCCGAGCAACGGGGAAGGATCGGGATGATGACGCAGCAACCAGAGAGAATTACGCCAAATTTCTACCTGGGAAAGACGGTCTGGATCGGCGTGAAGTGAACAAATGGCACATTGTTCTAGACAAACAGGCCAATGATCAGCAGCAGCTGCCTGACTCGATTGAGATGCCATGGACTCATGACTGAGATTCACTCATCATCCAATCATCTGGAAATGGGTACTTAGCTCACAACGTTGATGATTGCGCGAGTCGGCTCTTTCCGAATTGGTGACCTCCGCCAATCGATAGTGGAGATTCGATTCGGCTGCTAGCTGTTGTGCTGAATCATGAATCCACCGTCAACCAGCAGCATTGAGCCAGTGATAAAAGCTGCCTGACTGGACAGTAACCAGATCACCGCGTTGGCCACATCGTGCGGCGAAGCCATCCGCCCCATGGGATGCAAAGCAGAAGCCCGCTTCCTGAGTTGGTCTGGGTTATCACTTGCTGCAAGGGCTTGATGGGTGAAACCGCCATCCACCCAACCCGGCGCCACGTTATTCACCCGGATACTCCTTGGCGCTAGTTCTCCAGCAGCTGCATAGCTGAGGCTTAGCACAGCTCCTTTGGAGGTGGTGTACGCCCCTCCATCAGCTGAGCCAATGAAAGCCGAGACACTGCCCATGGTGACGATGGCTCCGTGCGTCAACTCCAGATGCGGAATGGCAGCCTGAATGGCATGGAGAGTGCCGTCCACATTCACAGCCATCACTTGCTGCCAATCTCTGTGGTTTTGACTGGAGAGAGGGCCCGTGCGCAGAACTCCTGCTGCGGTGACAAGTCCTCGAAGGGGGCCGAACTCCTTGACCGCTCTGTCGATGACTTTTTGCACCATCACCCGATCAGTGACGTCCATCTCGAAGCTTATTGCGACTGCGCCATTGGTTCTGATCTGGGCCGCAACGTCATCCGCCGCATCGATCTTGGTGTCGCAAACGGCGACGGAGGCTCCAGCTTGAGCTGCCTGGGTGGCAATGGCACGACCAATGGATCCTGCTCCGCCGGTTACCACCACCAACCCACCGCTGAGATCAATTGAGATCATTTCTCTGAAGGACTGACGCTTGCTCAAAGCATGAATGCCATCAAAATTTCTGTCATCACTTGGGATGTTGGCTTGATTGACGGGCCATGGGTTTAGTTGTGCTTGAAAGATTGGTGTGATGGATCCAACCATTCGCCGTTGATGGACTTTGATTTGATGATTGATGTTGGTCTGCCAGCAATGGGTTGATTGCTGCACTGTGAAAGCCTGCATTCCATCAACAATGCTTTTTGAGTCATCAACCCAGCCAGGCGTGAGCAGGCAACAAAAAAGCCCCCACCGAAAGGTGGAGGCT
>WTGE01000133.1 GCA_011525445.1 Synechococcus sp. CO36386bin_37 | reverse complement strand
AACCTCAGCTGAACGACGCGGCTCAAAAGGAAGGGAGTTGCGTCGATCGGCCATGGGTTTACGAGGACTTGTGCAGCGTGCTCAGCCGCGGATTCCAAGTTTAGAAATCAGATCGCTGTAACGCTGTTCGCTTTTGCCACGGACGTAACCCAACAAACGCTTGCGTCTGCCGATCATCTTCAGCAGACCCTGGCGAGATGAATAGTCGTGGATGTTCTGTTGCAGATGGCTGCTCAGCCTTGAGATGCGCTCGCTCAGCATTGCCACTTGAACTTCAGCCGAACCAGTATCGGTGGCATGAGTTTGATGACTGTTGATGAGTTGCTGCTTTTCGGTGGTATCGAGCGACATGCGAGGCGTCCGGCCCTTTCAGTGCAAAAAACTATTTTACATCTTCATGGGCTTGATTATGCCGAAGGTCGATTCAGCCAACGCAGACTGGCTCGCAGCCAACCATCCCCATCATCGGCCGCAGGGACATCGTCTCCTGTGGCAACTGCACGCATTGCCCGACGAATCTCTAAGTCCTCGTAGCCAAGAGCGCCCAGCGTCAGCTGTAATTCCTGCAAGGGATCACATTGAATCGGCAGTGATTGGAGATCACTGCGATCCACAAGAGACAGAGAAGAGCCATCTTGATCAGTAGTTGCACTCCAGGAACCAAGACGATCACGAAGTTCAACAACAAGACGTTCAGCTGTTCGTTTTCCCACGCCTTGCGCTTGGGTGAGACGAGTCAGATCACCGTCCATGATGGCCTGAATCAACTCCATCACAGAACAGCAATCCAACAGCGCAAGACCCACCTGGGGTCCGACACCATTCACACCGATCAAAACACGAAACAAATCCCGTTCCCTGCGCTCCGTGAAACCAAAAAGACTGGATCCATCGTCTCTGTAAACCTGATGAATCCAAAGTGTGCATCGGGGTTCGGCGCAGAGAGCTTGGAGATGCCTAGAGGCAAGTTGCACTTCATATCCAACCCCAGCGCAAGCAATCACAAGCCCCTGACGCCCACCCTGACTCCAGTGTTCGACGCGTTCACCCTGCAACCAACCGATCATGTCCAGATCACCACCTACCCCAGCGAAGCTTCTAGAGGACCACAAAAGGAGAAGACAACAGACAGTGCACGCATCGGTTCAGCGGGTAGAACTAGAAGTCAGCCGCATTGACGCCCAAAAAGACCAGCCCAACTCAGTTGAACACAGATTCATCGGTGCATGCAGTCGTGTTGAGCGAAACCTTCGTTCCCACACCATTGATGGATGAACTGGGTGAGAAGTGCACAAAAAAAGAAGGCGATTACACCTTCTTCGGGGGGGTGTGAGGAGCCAAATCTTGTGAAGAGATGACTGATTTCATTTTGAAGAATCAAGTAACTTTCAGTCAACCAATCAACAAAGAGAAGATTTTAGTGCGTGATAGCAAAGCCGATTATGTATCAGCACCAGCCATGGATCGGCCATCAACCTGAGAGTCCTGCAGAAAGAACCGCCGTTTAAACATTTTTTCTTCGCAATTCGCCAACCTTGCGTTCATCCTGCAGTCGGACGACCTTCACCGAACGTCTTGTCATTCGGCAGCAATGCGTCAGCGTGGACTGCTGAGGGAATCACAAGCCAACCAGCCGATCCTGTTGTTCAGTGCCTTGCCTGTAAAGGCCAGTGTCAAGTCATGGACAATCCAAGGCAACCATGTGGCAATTCAACAAGTGACAAGAAGGATCTGGCAGCCTTGCCTCCAACGATCAAAATGTCTACGTGAGGAGGACTTCTTCTCTGGGTGGAAACAAGGCAACACCCACAGTTGAAATCGAGATGCCCTGCCTTTGGCGGGGTTTTCTTTTTGGACCAGATTTTCAACTGCTGATTGAGTTTGGCCGCGCAAGAAACTGGTTCTGATCGAACCCAGCAACCAAATTCTTCAACATTGCCATAAGGCATCACATTGAGCCAACCGTCTCTCCGTTGGACTCACAATGAAAAGAGTTCAACGAATGAAATTGATAAGCGGCCTAACCGAACGCCTGACAAAATAAAATATAGAAATCAATTTTCTAATAACGAGGACCAGTTTTCAGAAGTTGCTGAAATAGATACAGGAAAGCTAAAAGTTCAACTGCACAAACCAAGGAAAAAACCAAAGTGAATGTTCAAACCTGAGTTTGAACAACACTGAAGTTCGTTCCATCAAAATCAGGCATCAAAGAGTGATACCTACCATGTCGCCAATGTCTCAATGATCCAGAAATCTCATAGCTGGCTACTCCCTTGAAACGGATGACAGGACCAAGGATGGCTAATCCCCACACAGAGAAGACAGGGGTGATGTGGTCCAAGTCCACTAAGTGAAATCGCTCAACTTTGTTGTCATCTCTCTCACAAGAATCAGGATGGACTCATGAGAGGGAGATGAGCTATGGCACTGATTTGCTGCATCAATTGCGGTCACCTCCATTCGGGCTTCCGACATGCTTGTCCTATGTGTGGAGTTGATCCAAAGACATCACTCACCTACCTAGTCTCAGGCCGGATCAGACCTTTCAAGAGTTGCTTGATTGTGAATTCGCAGTCGTCTCGGCATCGAAGTCCTTGATGACATCGGAACCAGCCTTTCTGACTGACTAATCACGAACCCACAAACTCTGCCGAAGCGAGTCATTCCATGTCTTGCTAGACAGAGTTCTCCCCTCAGCGTGACTCTTGGTGAAAATCCCTCTCACGATTACAGCGGCTGTCATGGCCATCAGCACCCTTAGTTCTGCTTATGCCGGATCGGTCACTGTTCAAGCAATGGATGAGGACATCGCGACCAACCGAGCTCTATCAAAAGTTCCTCAGGGAAAAAAAGTTACGGGAACATCTTGTACATCTGTTGAGATTTCGATGGGTGGCGAAACTTCCTACCGTTGTACAGCAACTTGGGAATAGCAAACATCTGTGACTCTAGTCTGAGGATTGAAAAGACTCATTGACTCCACCTTCAATCGGAAAACAAACACGTAGATTTTAATATTATTCCTAAGCACGTAACGATCGTCAGATCAATGCTCGCGGATCAGCTAGAGCTGACAAGAACAAAAAAAGAGCGGTTTCTCAGGCCGCTCAGAGTCTCCCTTTTGTCAGCAGCTCGACGCCGCCAAACCACTATCTACCATCTCATTCGAAATGTTTGTATCGATACACACTCAACCCGATTCGCAGTTGCCTACATATCCAGTGCGTTGCGAATCTGTGACATTACCAACCAGAAATAGTAAGTAATAGCAGTGATCTGACTTGACATCGTTCAAAACGAGACCACTGAAAACATTGAGATAATCCTTGATTGCCATTGGACTGCCATGGGCCAAGACTGGATTTGACCTGGTCACTCATGCTCCATCGCAACCGATGAGGATTGTGATCAACAATTCATTCCGTACAGATCAATGTGATCCCCTCAGATTCACAGAACACAGTCATGCAACAAGTGAAGTGTACGCCCATACGGAGAGGCCGCCCCTCCCAGGTGGAAGAGACGGCCTAGCTCGCTCGTTTAT
>WTGE01000293.1 GCA_011525445.1 Synechococcus sp. CO36386bin_37 | reverse complement strand
CTATTACACAGAGTTGGCTCATTCCGCAGGGATGCCAAAAGAGTCCATTGAGGAGGAAGGAATTTCTGATAAGGAGAAAGTGCAACGATTGGTCTCAAATCTTGGTCCCATTGAAAATACTGCTCAATATGGATGGCTCATTGATATCTGCCAAAAGTTTTTTGGCCTGGAGGACAACCGACTAGATGAATCCAATTGGGAGTCCATTTATGACAACGCCGAATCAAAAATGACGGCAGCAGATTGGTCAGATACCGTTTTGAAAGAAAGTAACGTTGAGTCGGTTTTCTTGACCAATGACTTTGATGATCCATTGGAAGGCTTTGACACCTCTACGTACATTCCATGCTTAAGGACCGATGACCTCGTCTTTCATCTATCCAAAGATTCCATTCAAAAGCGGCTACAACATTGTTCCGGTGTATCACTAGATGGCTCAGTTTCGAATCTACGTGATGCAATTGAACAGCGATTCCAGCATTTCAAAAAGAACGGCGCGAGAGCGTGTGCTATCTCGTTGCCTCCATCTTTCACACCAGAGTCGATAAGTGATGGCAGAACCGAAACTGCACTGTCAGATATTTTAAAACATGGTGAAAATGCTTCCCCCGCCAATCAAACTGCATTATCTAACCGGGTTTTCTGGACACTTGCAGAATTGTGTGAACAATATCAACTTCCCTTTGATTTAATGATTGGGGTGAATCGTGGCGTTTACGGGAATGGAGTCTTTCAGGGACAAGACCTCTACGACAGCCGTGTATCTCTCATTCAGTATCGTGATCTGTTTAATGCTTTTCCCAATGTAAACTTTCCAATCTCTGTACTCGCAAGTGTGACAAATCAGGAACTTGTGAGCTATGCCTGGATCTTTCCGAATGTGATCACAAATGGTCATTGGTGGTATAGCAATACACCCTCATTCATCGCAAAAGATGCTACCGCAAGATTGGAAGCCGTCCCTCAAAATAAACAGATCGGTTACTACAGTGATGCCTATAAACTCGAATTTGTTTTTCCAAAGTTTGATATGTATCGGCGTGTGCTGGCCAATGTACTCAGCGAGCAGTTCGTTAGAAACTCAGGTTGGAACATCGAACGAGCTGTGGAGCTAGGCCATCGGGTTCTGAGGAAGAATATCGAGCAAATCTTTCCCGCGAATCAGTGATTCTCAAACATGAATCGAAGCATCAACCCAAACTTTCCTGACGACCCTCTTCCAACGCCGGATGAAATAGCAACGCTCGAGATACAGGATGTAGAAATCAGTCGATCGCGCGATTTAGAATTCAGGGAGGACGATTTAGACAGCACACCGCTGAAGGTCGGTGAACTCACAAAGCTCAACGAAGAATCTTCAGACAACGCTTTTTCAGGCATCTCCCCGCCTGAGCGATTGTCGGTAGACCCTCACACAGGAGAACTGATTCTCCTTCCCAGCAGCTCTAAAATAACCACAAACGAGTCTGCTAACGAAGAGCCAGACAACCAATAATGCCAGATGATGATTTCTAGCGGGGGTACTCAACTCAAGAGCTGGATGAATCGAAAATCACCTCCTCACACACTGGGCGGTTGGCTTGAAGTCTTTTCATCAATAATACGATTAATAGCATTAAGCATCGCCAAGATTGTACTCTCCACACTATCAGTGCTTACACCAACACCACGATAACTTCTACCTTCGTATTCAACCTCGAGATTTACCTCACCGATTGCATCCCTTCCGAGCGAGGCACTTCGAACCCTAAAGTCTTTGCAAACGAGTTCCATACCAACAATTTTTTCAACGGCCCAAAAGGCTGCATCAATTGGCCCATCTCCCTGCTGCACTGACTCTGAATACTCTTGATCACCGTGCTTGAGCGTCAATTCAACACTTGGCTCATGGTCCTTACCACTCCTAACAACGTAATCAACTAAACCCCACTGTTCGTCAACAGATCCAGTAATCTGATGCTGAACCAATGCAATGATATCGCCGTCATAGATCTCTTTCTTCTTGTCAGCAAGTATCTTGAATTGTTCAAAGACCTCTTGAAGCTGTTCACCAGTGAGAGTGAATCCAAGATTCTTGGCACGATCGGCTAATGCAGCTCTACCACTGTGTTTGCCCAACACCAAATCTGTTTTAGAAAATCCGACCTCGTCTGGTCGCATAATTTCGTAAGTACTGCGTTCTTTTAACATTCCGTCCTGGTGTATTCCCGATTCATGAGCGAATGCATTTCGTCCGACAATGGCCTTATTTCGCTGTACTTGTATACCCGTAGTCTTGGATACCAAGCGGCTGGCAGGAACGAGTCGTTTCGAATCAATATGTGTGCGACATCTGTAAAAATCACTGCGAGTCTTCATGGCCATTACCACTTCTTCCAGCGCAGCATTGCCAGCTCGTTCACCGATACCGTTAATCGTGCACTCGATCTGGCCTGCGCCTGCTGCCACGGCAGCGAGGCTGTTTGCAACAGCTAGACCTAGGTCATCATGGCAATGGGTGCTCAAGACCGCTTTATCGATATTTGGAACACGATCTCGAAGCATCTTGAAACGGGTATAAATTTCATCTGGCGTCGCATAACCAACGGTATCCGGAATGTTAACCGTGGTTGCACCCGCATCAATCGCAGCCTCCACCACTCGACAGAGAAAATCATGTTCCGTACGACATGCATCCTCTGGAGAAAACTCTATGTCGTCGCAATAACTCGCGGCACGTTTCACACCTGCAACCGCGCGTGCCAAAATTTCATCTGGAGTCATCCGCAACTTGAATTCACGATGGATTGCACTTGTTGCTAAAAACACATGTATCCTTGCTTGAGGTGCATACTTGACTGCCTCCCACGCGGTATCAATATCTTTATCATTGCATCGAGCTAAGCCACAGATGGTGGATCCACGGACAGTCTGCGCGATCTGCTTGACAGATTCAAAATCTCCAGGCGAAGCAATTGGAAACCCAGCTTCGATGATGTCGACACCCATGTCTGCTAGTAACTGAGCAACTTCCAATTTTTCAACCAAGTTCATGCTCGCGCCCGGGGATTGCTCCCCGTCACGAAGGGTAGTGTCGAAAATCTTGATCGCCCGACTCTTTTCATTTTCGGGGGATGGGCCATCGACATGGTCACTAACTTCACCGGAAACAGTCATCTCTTCATCACCTTCTTGGTGTCTCTGATTCAGCCGCCAACATAAAAAAACCCGAGTCGCTGATTGCGACTCGGGCTCGAAGTGTTTTGATTCTCTGTTCTCTGAGATCTCAACGAACCCTCATCGCAATACGCTCAGGAGCGTCAGGAGCAGTTCGTCTAGGGGAGCTCGATGTATCATGGTGTTCATACTACGCATGTCGTACTTGCATCGTCAACGGTTTATGTTTGTTTTTTCGGAAAGCTCGTACTCTAGAAAGCTGAAACTCCCTACATTCCGACTATTTCTGGCGTTCTCGGAAGCAGGCTCGATAAATCTCTGCTCATCGGAACCGGGACAGACTGCCCCTCCTCAACGATAGAGTGGATTGCATTTGCGAGCATTGTATGCTCC
>WTGE01000106.1 GCA_011525445.1 Synechococcus sp. CO36386bin_37 | reverse complement strand
AGCATGGTGTGGGCAGCGACAAGCGCTGCTACCTCGATCAAATGTTCAGCGCTGAGGATTTGATCACGATGCAGAGGGTTCGGCTTGCTTTTGATCCACTGGGACGAGCGAATCCGGGCAAAATTTTTCCGACACCTCAAAGCTGCGGAGAGTCTCTGCGACGTTCTGTTCAACTGCGTGCTGAAGGACAATCGCTTCCTCAGGAAGCGATTGTGTTTTGACAACACCTTGGCTCTCAGCGAGGCGCTCGTTGGACTGAATCAGTCCTCGATTTCTTCGTCCTCCTCCAAGTCCCAGGCTAAATCCACAACCACAGGAGCATGGTCGCTCGGTTGGATTCGTCCCCGTTCCTGTTTGTCGATTAAACAGCTTCGAGCGCTCTCTACGAGCGAATCGCTCAGATAAATATGGTCAATTCTCCAGCCGCGATCTCGATCCCAGGCTCCACTGCGGTAATCCCACCAGCTCCAATGGCCGCTGTTTGGTTCAAAAAGTCTGAATGCATCTTGAAGGTCGGGTCCAAGCGCTGCTCGCAATGCGTTCCGTTCGCGATCGGAGGCCATGATTCCTCCCGAGAGGCGATCAGGGTCAGGCAGATCCCGTTCCTCCAATCCAATATTGAAATCTCCTACGACGCAAAGAGGTTCGTCCCTCGCTTGCGATGCTTTCAGATAGCGCTTCAGGCAAGAAAGCCATTCAAGTTTGTAGCTGTACTTATCCGAGGTCAAACTCGAACCATTGGGCACATAGAGGTTCACCACTCTGATGCCATCGACAAGAGCGCTGATCACTCTTCGTTGTTCACTCAGCTCAGAGGCCTCTTGATCATCGATCAATTCTCCATTGAAACCCGTGCGCACGTCTAGCAAGGGAATTCGGCTGATCAGAGCCACACCGTTGTAGGCCTTTTGTCCATGAATTCGAACCTCATATCCCCTGTCGAGAAAGGGTTGTAGGGGGAATTGGGGGTCATCTACTTTGGTTTCCTGTAATGCCAGCAGGTCTGTTCCTGAGTGTTCGAGCCAATGCAGAACATGGTCCAAACGTGTTCGCACTGAGTTGACATTCCAGCTGGCGATTTGCACAAATGAGTCGGCTTGAGAATGTGACCCTTAGCATCAGGCTCTGCACCGGTGGTTGTAAACATGCCAATGCCGACTTCGTTGAAACCTCATTTCTTCGGTTTGATCTCCAGCCTGTCCCTGGTTGCGATCAATCCAGTGTTGGCTCAGCAAAGTCCTTTGACTAGTGGTTTTCAGTCCCCTCAGCAGCGAGATCTTTATCAGACCGTACCTGGGCAAAACGACAGCAATTCAGTTCTCGATGCGACCAATCCCCTGGATCTGATGAATCGCTTGCGCAAAGCCAATGCCATGAATGAAGCAACGGTTCCCTCTGACGCGATTGATGCCGCTCTCAAGGCCTTGGAGTCATCTCAAGCTGCTCCCTGATGGCTTGTCTGAGTTGACTTTGAGTCGATACGACCGCACTGTTCCGAGCTCAATTCAATTGCCAGCGGACGGCTAATTGATTGAGCGTCCCTTGATCGTTTTTAATCTCGGCGAGGCGGGTGCTGACTCTCAGCGGAGTGTCCTGAGATGTTCGAACCCTTCTCTGATCACGATGATGCAGAGCCAGCGCAAGCAACGGATGGATGGATTTGGTGGGACTCTGCATCAAGGAGCAGATAGGTTGGAGTGGCTGCCTTGTCTTGACCCAATCTTTGCTCAAGAGGCAAAGTAGTGAGCCTTTCGCGCTTTCTCTCCACAGCCGAGCTGAGGTCTGACCTTCGGTTCCCAAATCCAACCGGAGTTGGAGCTTATGAACGATTGGGCCAAAGGGTCTGGGCGAGATGCAGTTGATGCTCTGCTCCTTAGCGATCAACGGTCCGCAATTGGATGCGGCCAACGAGCAAGCGCTGTCGCCTGTCCCGTGGACAGGAATTCATGTGCTTCGCCACCTTCTGGTTCCAGGTTTGGTCCCCTACCAACCGATCATGTTTAGTGCTGGTTGCGACTTCACTTCGTTTGGCTAGTAGCTTCAACTTTGGGTCATCCTCGGCTTCCAATTGAAGAAACGGGGCCAGAACGAATCCGGTCATCAGGATCGGCGGAAGTCCTCAACATGCCAACCGCCGAAACCGGATGGCCTGTCATCGATTGATGCCTGGCAATCGTCAAGTGGAGTGCTGTGACTACTGTGAACGAATCCCTCAAGCTGGCTAGAGTCATAAGAGGAAAAGGGAAGCCACTGATAGCAATGCGGGACCATCCGATTTCTCCAGTGACAGAGCCCCTTCAGTACCGGGCAATTGGTGTTGTTCGTGGGCTTTATCGACCGGAATCCGACGATCAACTCACCCGTGGAGTTCTCATTGATTCCGATGGAGTCGAATTAGAGGCGGTTGTTCTTGGCCGGATGATGACGTTGATGCGACGCCATCTCGACATGACCAAGCCTCACCTATGGGTGGTCTACCCCCGTTGTCGAGAGACCGATCATTTGCATCTTCAGATAGCTGGGATCTGGGAACCAAGCACACTCTCGAACTTTGACGAAATATCTTCAGAAGTCTCTGATTCCAACGCTCCTGTCGATCAACTGCCTGAAGGCGATGATTTTTTTTCGATCCGCGGGGAGTTGATTTTCACCAAGCCAGAGTCGAGAGAGCTGGTTGTCAAGGTCAGGCAGTTACCGCGAGCTGATGGTTTCCGTCCCATGCCCTTCAAGGTTCAGCTTGCGGGAGAGGTCTCTCTTGAGCATCTCCGTCATTTTGTGAGTCTGAGCGTTCGTCGTCAGGGACAGATCCTCAGCGTGGAGTCGATTGAAGTCATCGCGCCAATGCCAACGCGAGGAGGAAAAGGACGTGATGGCGCACGTAAAAGCGGGGTTCGTCCCCGAACGGTCAAAACCTGATGCCGTCCTCTCCCACCTTCAACACCACTGCCGGTGTCGCTGTTGCGGGTGCAACGTCTCTGGCGGTTTTCGGCCCCTTGATCGGGCTGTCGCCCGCTTGGATTGCTCTTGGTCTGGGTGGCGCCTTGCTTGGTCTCACCTTTGATGCGGCTCAGTTCAATGGAATGGGTGGGCATCTCTTGGCCGAATCATTGCCAGGAGGACGAAACAGGTTACGCAGGGTTGCTTTTCATGAAGCCGGTCATTGGTTGGTCGCTCAGGAGGAGCGATTGGAGGTTAAGAGGGTGCTGGTTGGAACTCGGGGGTGCCTGCAGGCTGGGTTGCGTTGCAATGGTGTGACGGAGTTTGCTTTGCCCGATCAAGCCCGTTTGTCTCTCGAGGACTTACGACGCTGGAGCAGGGTGTTGCAGGCGGGGATGGCTGCAGAGATGTTGCTTGAAGGTCCAGCGCAAGGCGGCGAAGATGACAGGGCTTTGCTGGGTCGAATTTGGGGGGTCTCCGGTCAGGACGTTGAGACAGCACAACGTGAGCAGCGCAGGGCACGCAGAGAAGTGGAGCAGCTTTTGCGTTCAAAGCGCAGCGAGATTGAAGCCATTGCTGACCGGTTGATGGACGGCCGATCTCCTGAAGCAGCATGAGTGTCCTGGTCATTGA
>WTGE01000364.1 GCA_011525445.1 Synechococcus sp. CO36386bin_37 | reverse complement strand
GTCCCAGGCCGGCCCACCGGAGATGGCACGGTATTTGCTGATATCCCTGGATTGATTGCCGGCGCCGCTCAAGGGGCTGGCCTGGGACATGATTTTTTGCGCCATATCGAACGGACCCGACTGCTGATTCATCTTGTGGATGGAGGGGCTGAGGACCCGGTGTCAGATTTGCGAGTTGTTGAACATGAACTTGAAGCGTATGGGCATCAATTGGTTGATCGCCCAAGAATTCTGGTCGTCAATAAGCAAGAGCTCATTCAGGACAATAATCTTGAGGCACTCATGTCAAGCCTTGAGCAAGCAAGTGGAAGATTCCCACTGGTGATTTCTGCAGTGATGAAACGTGGTCTGGATCAGTTGCTGGATCGTGTTTGGAATGAATTGGGTTTATGACGGCTGGTCGATCTGACGTGCCTACGTGGACACCTTTGAAGAATCAACTAGTTGATTGAGTTTTCGGAAAAACCTGCCTGTTAGGGCAGGTCAACCAAAGAAACGTTGATCAATCAGATCAGTCGTCATAGACCCGGCATTCGTCGGCCTCAGGATTGGCGTCGCAGTAAAGCTCCAGAGAGGTGGGGTCATGCTTATCGCCGGGATGATGCTCTTTGTACTCTTCGAGGGATTGGAGCTCTTCGGTGAAATGGCGAACTTTTGCCTCGTCACCAGAAGCACGAGCGGACTCGATCTCTGTTTGGTCTTTCTGGATGTGCTCGTCGATAGATTTCATGGAGTCAGCAGCTCGTGCAAGCAAATTACTGTTACTTCACTTTACGACTGGTTTCAAGGAGTGCTACTCATCCCGTGGGCGAAATGGTATCCGTAACAACGTTCAATCCATATCGGTTCCTTCGTGATCGGACCATGGGGACAAGTGTCAATGCCTGCCCACAAGCGTTCAGCGCGCCCATGTTTGCCCCACATGAGATTCCAGAATTACTGCGAGGGGATCGGCGGCTTAAGGAGTGAGCTCACTGAGCTCCAACCAGCGTTCTTCACTTCCATGAATGGAGTCCAACACAGTTGCGAGTTCCAGGCTCAGGCCACTGAGATCTCCCTTCCCTTCAGCGATCCTTTGCTCAAGCTCCTGTTTTCGCTCTTCAAGGGCGGGAAGTTCGACATCGAGACGTTCAAGCTCCTTTGATTCTTTGAAGCTACGCCGCCTTGGCTTGCCTTCAGGATGTGAAATCCGTTTGTGGGATTGTTGTGGGGGGCGTTGAGTCTTCTCCTCTGTTGAGACTACGTTTTGGGCCTTGTCCAGAACTCGGCGATGTTCCAGAAACTCGCTGTAGTTGCCTTCAAACCGCAGCAAGCGTCCGTTTTCAAAACAAAAGAGACGGTCTACCGTGCGATCTAAGAAAAACCGATCGTGAGACACCACGACGACACAACCCCGGAAGTCTTCAAGCAGATCTTCGAGAACACTCAGCGTTTGGATGTCGAGGTCGTTGGTTGGTTCGTCGAGCAGAAGCACATTGGGTGCCTGAATCAGCATGCGGCATAGGCTGAGGCGCCGTCTTTCTCCTCCGGAAAGTTTGCTGAGAGGACTGTGCTGCTGAGCCGGTGGAAAGAGGAATCGTTCCAGAAGCTGAGATGCACTGAGCTGTTCTTGGCCAAGGTTGATGGTGGAAGCTGCTTCTTCAACAAAATCGATCACTTTGCGTTCCAACCCTTTCCCATCGTTCAAAACATCAGTGTGTTGATCGAGATAGCCGAGATGAACCGTCTCTCCGATCCGAAGGGTTCCCGTGGTGGGTTGACGGCGCCCCGCAATCAGGTCCAGAAGGGTTGATTTGCCGCTTCCGTTGGGGCCAATGATTCCAACGCGATCCTCTGGGCTGAAGCTGTAACTGAAATCTGACAGCAAGGGCGGGCCACCTCTGAGACCATCAGCCGAGACGCAGACCTTGTTGGCCTCGATCGCAACTTTGCCAATGCGGCGACTCACACTGGCCATCTCCAGTTGGGCGCGGCTCTGTTTTGAGGGTGTGTTTTGCATCGCATCGATGCGCTGCAGACGGGCCTTTTGCTTGGTGCTGCGGGCCTTCGGTCCTTGTCGTAACCAAGCCAATTCGCGTCTCAACACGCTTTTGAATTTGGCCGCAGCAGCCGCGTCGGCGCGATTTTGGTCGGCTTTACGTTGCAGATAGGTGCTGTAGTTACCGTCGATACTTTGCGTTTGTCCCAACTCAACCTCCACGATTCTCCGAGTCACGCGATCCAGCACGTAGCGGTCGTGGGTCACGAGAACGACAGCACCGGGATAGCGATCCAACCAGCTCTGCAGCCATTCCACGGCTGCGGCATCGAGGTGGTTGGTGGGTTCATCAAGCAACAACACATCTGGGCAAGCCACCAGTGCCGAGGCCAGCCCAACTCGTTTGCGATATCCGCCTGAAAGAGCCTCTACGGGGCGGTGCAGATCAGTAATACCCAAACGTTGGAGGACCTCCTGGCATTGTTGCTCGAGGCTCCATGCCTCGGCTTCGTCCATCCGCTGACTCAGCACTCCAAGCTCTGCAAGCAGGGAGGCATCATCGGGATGACTGGCAACGGCTTCGCTGAGTTCACTGAAACGCAGAAGCAAATCTCGTTTTTCACCACATCCAGCAAGGACTTGCTCAAGAACAGTGAGCCCAGGCTCCACGCTGCTCTCTTGACCGACGAGTTCCACCTGCAGCCTGGGTGAACAGCGCCTGACCCCTTCTCCGAGAGGTTCCGTCCCAGCGAGAACTTTGAGCAATGTTGACTTCCCTGATCCATTCGGGCCTATCAGCCCAAGACGATCTCCGTCCAGAATGTGCAGGGTCAGGTCTGCGAACAGCGTGCGGATGCCGTAGTCCTTCGATGCATCAATAAGACTGATCAGGCTCACGTGTTCTTGGTTTTACGCAGATCTTCCAGATAAGCAAAGACACTTTTGTCGCCAACATCTAAAGCTGCTTCCATTCCGAACTTTCGGAGTGCGAGAACCACCAGAAGCACGGAAGCAATCGCCATCAGGATGAATGCAGGAGACCCTGCAATGAGCCCGCTTAAATGACCTAAGAGAGCTAAGGGCAGAAGCAGGGTGAGCCCAATCGCCTCTGGGCGACGGAAGCAAAAGAATTCTTTGAAACCGATGCCGGCTAGGGCTGCAAACAGGGGGCCGATCGCCCAGGTCCAAAGACGTTGGGTTTCCAGAGTCTGGACCGTGTCGGTTGGACCGACCTGAATGCTCAGGAACAGCCAGCCCAGGCAACCAGCGGCCCAGAACATCTGAAGCGTTTGATGGAGAGGCCGCAGATAAATATGAATCCAGCGCAAGGCCAAGCCCAAAGACGTTGCTAGGGGCACGATCCAAAGGGGAACCAGATCGGGACCAACGAGTGCCCATTGGCAGAGGCCGGCACTGAAGCTCAGACCGCAAACCAAAAGGCAGATCCGGTACAGCTGAACTTCTCGTTGATCTTGCACTGTGATGCTGAAGGTGCCGTACAGCCCGTCAAAGGTTGGTTCGGTGTGATCCGCTTCTTGCTGGCTATTTGTTGTCATTACGGTTGTGCTGTTCCCATCCCAATCAGTCTGCCCAGATCAGGACTATCTGGGAC
>WTGE01000341.1 GCA_011525445.1 Synechococcus sp. CO36386bin_37 | reverse complement strand
ACTCGGGCAGACCAACCCCGCGCAGCACGCCGAACTTCTCAAGCTGCAACCAGGCCATCCAGCCGCCTTAGCCGCTGCTGCAGAAACGAAGACAGAGTCTCCTGCTCAGGCAAACGCTGCCTTACACCTCGCCCGCTGGGGCGCACGTTGGCCAGGAGCTGCAACACAACTCAGGAACGCTTGCAACAGGATTAGCGGAGAGGGTCTCAAGCCAACCGATCGTCTGACACTTGCTCAAGGTCTGGCATCCATCGGCGATGGCAGAGCAGCAGAAGCTTGCCTGCAAGGAACTCCCACCACTCCCGCGAGTGCCCTGGCCATCGGACGCGTCTTACTCCGTGGCGATGACGCACAGCAGCAGCGTGGAACGGAACAACTGCTAGAGATGGCCCTCAACAACCCAGATGATCCAGCAGCCCTTGAAGCAGCAGCGCTTTTAAGCGAACCACTGAAGCCCGATTCCGCCGTTTTAGATGCTCTGCCGGAAGCCTTGCAACAACGCTCTGCTGATGTTGCTGCAGCAAGAGTTCGCCTCGGGGGAGCTGAGAATGCCCTGTCCGTTTTGAAACGCTGGCCCAACCACCCAGCCTCTTGGCAACTGCAATGGGATTTAGCCCGCGACGCCCTGTTAAACGACCAATGGCAAACAGCAGAAACGCTCCTGAATGCGATTCCAGCTTCAAAACTTCCTGAACCTTTGGCTGCCCGTCAACAGTTCTGGTCGGGGCTTGCTGTTTCGAAACAAGGTCAAGGCATAAAGGCAGATCAACTCTGGGAACAGTTGGTTCAGAACCATCCCAGAAGTTATTACACCTGGCGGGCTGAGGTCAGGCTGGGGCGTGGCATGCTCCCCGATCTCAAGCAGGCAACAGTTCCTCGCCACGGAACTTCCGACGGAACAACACAATTGCGATGGGAGCCTCTGCGCAGTGGAAATCCATTGGTGGATCGTCTCTGGCGACTTGGCCAAATGCAAGAAGCGTGGGAAACCTGGCGGAGCCAACTCGCACAATCCGGCCCAGAATCCAAGGCTGAGCAAAAGGTCGTCGAAGGACGACTCCGAGTCGCCGTCGGTGACTCCTGGACAGGGCTGAGCCGTCTCTGGCGCGCCAGTTTGAGACTTGTTGATCAAAATTGCGGCGATCGCCAACTGCTTCACCGAAGCCTGCATCCGGAATTATTCTCCGCTGAACTTCAGAGTGCATCCGAAACCGAGGCCGTTCGCAAAGAGCTTCTGCTAGCGATCGCCAAACAGGAATCACGCTTCTCACCAGGTGTACGCTCACCTGTTGGCGCTATTGGTCTTTTGCAACTGATGCCGGCCACAGCAGAGGAACTGGAGGGCCGCTCACTCACCACCGATCAACTGAAAGATCCAACGCGCAACGCAACCCTCGGAGCTCGCTATCTCTCTCAATTGGTAGACCAATGGCAAGGTGACATCATTCCGGCCATTGCTAGCTACAACGCAGGCCCAGGAGCTGCCGGCAAGTGGGTATCTGCAGAGCTGAAAAAGGATCCCGAGTTGTGGATCGAGCGGATTCCCTACCCTGAAACTCGCCTTTACACAAAAAAAGTCTTGGGAAACCTTTGGGCTTATCTCGGGTTAGGTCCCGATCGCTGCCGGAGTTGAAACCAATGGGTTCGGCAAATCCTGACCCAGCCAAATTCCAAAAAAGACAACTGCCGCCAACCAAAAGGCCGTGACCTGAGGTGGAGGAACCACCTTGATTCTGGTGAGATCCAATCGCGCTAATAAAGTTGCTGACGCCAAAATCAGGACATCAGAAAGCAAGCTGAGACTGAGGACGTATAGGCCAACAGTGATGACAAGCAACAGGGTCACCAACAAACTCAAGACCCGACTTGAAGCCATCAACAGCGACAGCTGACGCAAAAGGAGATCGGGCATGGTGCAGATCAACACAATGGCGAGCGACTGCATGAGCTCTACAGCCCAGAACAAAGAGGGCGACACACGCTGAAGAGCAATGAGGTGAGCACTCTCAATCGACCAGTGATGTCCCAGGAAAACAGCAACACCAAACAACACCAACAGCAAGGGTGCCCGAAACGGCAGCAGCAGGAAGCGAAGAAAAAGCACCAGCGGAAAGCTGAAAATCCATTGATTTCAACAGCCTTCTCGCTGATGACAACAATGAAATGGGATACAAAACGCTAGCAACATCCATTGCCACTGCCTGCCAGAGTATGTCGAGTGAATTGTTGCCGGCATGAACGGAAATTCCGCTCCCGCCACGCTCACCCCATGGCAAAAAGGGTTGCTCCTGATCTCAGCGTTAATCCTCGCTGCGGGACTCTTTCTTCTGAAGAAGGGAATTAATAATGAAGCACCTCTCGACCAATTGGCGAGACAATCTCTGGAACCAGAAATTGCTCTGAACAACAACAGACCTACGGTGCTGGAGTTTTATGCAGATTGGTGTGAGGCCTGTCAAGCCATGGCACCCGCAATGCTCGAAACTGAGCAAAAGCACTCCGGAGAAATTGATGTTGTCTTGGTGAATATCGACAACCCCCGGTGGCTTGATTTAACTGCTCTCTACGACGTAACAGGTATTCCTCAACTCAACTTATTTTCAAACGACGGTGTGATGAGAGGGCGATCCATGGGAGCGAGATCTTCAGATCAGCTGGAATCACTGGCCATCGCTCTGATCAACGATGACCCATTGCCAGAGTTTGCAGGGGTTGGTTCCATCAGCAACGTGCAACCGGCTGAGACGGTTTCCAGCACAGGACCTCGAAGCCACAGCTAAACAAGGCATGATCCGTTCATCACAGAATCAGACCCATGGATTCCCGTTTTCGGGTTGACCTCATCGCTGCAACCCCGAATCCACAACAGTGCGTTTACGTGGGAATGCACCAGGACTACTGCGAAGGCTTTGTGGCAAGCGATCGTGAGCAGTGGCCGGATGAGACCAAAGCAGGTGAAATCTGCGTGAAACGCCTGCTCGCAGGAGAACGTGGACATTACGGCCCAATGGAGCACGCCCAGATCGTATTGAACGTGGGGTGGTTTCCCCATTCCGTAATGCAACAAGCAAGGACGCATCGGGTAGGGGTTAGCTTTGACGTTCAGTCAATGCGCTACACAGGCGAACGGATCTCGAGAGCTGCTGCTGGAGAGCTCGCCCTTGAGGATGTGTTCTACCTGAGACCCGTCGGTGAGTACAGCGACCGCAAAGGCAAGAAATACTTTTACAGTGAAACTGAGCGGCAGAAAGACTTGAATCATTGCAAAGTCAGCGCCGAACGTTATCAAGAATTACTCAAATCCGGATTCGCAGAGGAGCATGCCCGTGGGATTCTGCCTTTTGATTATCGACAACATTTTGTGGTGAGCTTTACTCTTCGAGCATTTCTGCATTTCATGGATTTAAGAGCCAAACTTGATGCTCAACAAGAAATTCGAGAATTATGTGATTTGATGTGGCCTCACCTTCAAGCATGGACACCAGCTTTTGCTTCTTGGTATGAAAAAACAAGACTACATAAAGCCAAATTAGCGCCTTGAATAAAAATATTAAAAATCAGCGTTTCAATTAATTAACTAAAAGACTTCACCTAAAACAAATAGAATGTACATTTAGCATATAAAGTTTAAACTTGACTAGATCTTCGCGAGCGTGACACGTTCAGGTTGATGCTGGTATTTACCTTGGCGATCACTATAGGTTGTTTCACAAGGATCACCTTCAAAAAACAACAGTTGGCAAATCCCCTCATCAGCATAAATACGGCAGTCTGCGCCAGAACTGTTGCTGAATTCAAGTGTGAGGTGCCCTTCCCAGCCGGCCTCAGCTGGAGTCGTATTCACAATAATTCCTAACCGCGCGTAAGTGCTTTTACCCAAACAAATAACAGTTATATTAGATGGGACACGCATTTTTTCAAGCGCAACACCTAATCCATAAGAATGGGCTGGCAAAATAAAGTATTGACCATCTTCATCATGATGGAGAGGAGTTGATTCCAGATTCTCTGGATTAAATCGTTTTGGATTCATGATCGTGCCGGGTACGTGGCGAAAGATCAAAAACTCTTTACCGGAAAGTCTCAAGTCGTATCCATAGGACGAGCAGCCAAAACTCAGCACAGGTCCCTCTTGTTGATCCGGATTCAGATGACGAACCAATCCCATCTGAAAAGGCTCAAGCATGCCTGCCTCAGCCTGAGCCTTAATCCAGCGATCATTTTTCAGCATTAGAACCCCCTGCGCAATTCAGTCACCTGGTCAGCCATTTCCATCATTCGTGCGGGGATGGCAGGTCCTGTCACAATCACGTCCATGGCTGAGGGCCTTTGCTCCAAAACGCAAAACACATCATCACCACTGAGGTAGCCAAGCTCAACGGCCAAACCAATCTCATCCAGCACGAGTTGATCCAAAGTTCCCTCTAAAAGGTGGTTTCTACAGATTTGCCAGACCTCCTGGACCGCATCTTTAACTGTGTCCTCACGGCATGAAGCTTCATCTGAAATGCATTCCAGAACAGCGGGGCGAAGCCACCTCAGCCGATCACAAAGGGTGAGGCTGCTCTGGGGGCCCTGGTCCACACCACCCTTCAGGAACTGTGCGATCAACACCCGGCTCCCGAGACCTGCAGTCCGTAAGGCCTGGCTCAACACATTTGAAAAACTGCCTCGAAACGAGGCAGTGTGGACCTGAAGCTGTCCCTCCGGAGCAACCAAGTGCAATGGGGGGCGGACCTCCACAGCCGACAATCCCCTCAACGCTGTTGGCTGAATCGATCGGTGCTCAACAGTGCACGTCTCACGCGAATGGTGGTTAGGTCTGAGGCTGACGGTCATCACATTCGCCGATGTCCGGTCAATCCGGATGTGGATGAATCTAGCGGTGAAAGTCCTTTTAACAAGTGTTTTGACACTATCCATGGTGTGCAGAGTCAACTGGCAGGCTCGAAACAGCACCTCTTCGATCATTCATGTCCATGACCTTTCGCAATGACGGGCGCCAGTCGGACGACCTGCGCCCCTTCTCAATCAGCTGGGATCCGATGGGATTTGCCCTGAGTTCCGTGATCATTCACAACGGACGTACCTCTGTTCTCTGCAGCATTTGCCACCAGGAAGGAGTGCCTCGCTGGCGCAAAGATCAAGGCAAAGGTTGGCTAAGCGCTGAATATCGGCTCCTGCCTGGGTCCACCCCAGAGCGTCAAAACCGCGAACTTCTTAAATTGAGTGGACGTACCCAGGAAATTCAGCGCCTCGTTGGCCGCAGCCTGCGTGCCGTCGTTGATATGGAGGCTCTAGGGGAACACACCTTGAAAGTTGATTGCGATGTCATTCAGGCCGACGCTGGCACGCGTACTGCTTCCATCAGTGGCTCCTGGGTCGCACTCCAACGTGCGGGCGAGCGGCTCGTTGAGAGAGGAATTCTGCAGACCAACCCAGTCCAATCTCAGGTTGCCGCCGTTTCAGTTGGAGTGATCAAAGGCCGACCTCTCCTCGATCTTGACTACAGCGAAGACTCCCAAGCCGATGTGGATCTCAATGTCGTGATGAACGGAGATGGGCACTTTCTTGAACTGCAAGGCACCGCAGAGCAGGCTCCATTCAGCCGAACACAACTCGATACATTGCTGGATCTCGCCCAACCTGGTCTTGAATCACTGATGGAAAAACAAAGAGAAGCTCTTTCTCTTGAGTGAACACAACCTGAGCAACAAGGCGACATTTCGTGTTCGTTGCTACATGAGCCTGGTGATGTGATCCATAGCATCGTCCAACACGCGCTGGATCCATGGCCGAGGTCAGCCGCGGCTTCAGCCGCTACGCACCACCCACCATTCGCTCTGTTGGGTCCAATGTAAATTCACAACCAATCGCCTCCAGCAGAACTCTGCAAGATGTGATTCGCGGATTGGATGGTGCCAGTTCAGAGTTGGTGGAGCGCGGGAAAACAATTTTTTTTCCTGGTGATCCAGCTGAAAAGGTTTACCTCATCCGACGTGGAGCTGTTCGCCTTTCCAGGGTGTATGAATCCGGCGAGGAAATTACCGTTGCCCTCCTTCGAGAAAACAGCCTGTTCGGAGTTTTGTCTCTTCTCACGGGGCATCGCTCTGATCGGTTCTACCACTCAATTGCCTTCACCAGAGTCGAGATGGTGACAGCGCCCGCCACATCCGTACGGCAGGCCATTGAAGAAGATACCGGTGTTGGCTTGTTGTTATTGCAGGGTCTTTCAAGTCGGATTCTGCAGACGGAAACCATGATCGAGACCCTCACCCACCGCGATATGTCGTCGCGACTGGTGAGTTTTCTTCTTGTGCTTTGTCGAGACTTTGGCGTGCCTGGTCAACGCGGTATCACCATTGATTTACGACTCTCACACCAAGCCATCGCCGAGGCCATCGGCTCAACGCGAGTCACAATTACCCGTCTTTTGGGTGATCTGAAATCTTCCGGTCTCGTCGACATCGACCGAAAAAAGATCACTGTTCTCGATCCGATTGCCCTTTCCAAGCGATTCAGCTGACCGCAAGAGGGAAGATGGAGCTCTCATTCGAACTCTGACCCTCAGCTTTTCGTGACCGACTGGTTCCTACTTCTCTCTCTGCTAGTGCTGGGGGGAGTGCTCTCCACTCTGGGAGATCGCCTCGGCTCTCGCGTTGGGAAAGCACGTCTCAGTCTGTTAGGGCTTCGCCCCAAGCGAACAGCAGTCGTGATCACCGTGCTGACCGGCAGCATGATCAGCGCTCTCTCACTGGGCCTCCTACTGCTTGTGAGTCGCCAATTGAGAGTCGGACTCTTTGAACTCGATTCCCTCCAATCAAAATTAAGGAGCAGTCGCGCTGACCTGAAAGCCAGCCAACTTGCACAAGAGCAGGCCAGCGAGGAGCTCAAAACGGCTGAGCAGCGAGCGGCCGAACTCAGGAGAACACTCCTCCCACTTCAGGAGCAAACCCGATCACTCGAAGCTGAGCGAGTGCGTCTCAGTCTGGACGTCGATGCCAAAGATGTTGAGATCCAGCGCACAGAACGAGAACTTTCAACCGTTCGCAGACAAATTCGCAGTAGTGAAAAGGAGCTCAAACAATTGGAGGACACCCTGGTCGCACTACGGCGGGGGAACGTTGCCATCAGCAGTGGGCAACCTCTTGCAACAGCAACACTCAGGCTCGAACGCCCCGATCAAGCAAAAACGGTGATTGATCAATTGCTGCGAGACGCCAATCTCCAGGCCTACCAGCAGGTGTTGCCTGGCCAGCCCGCAGAACGACAGATCCTGTTGGTTCCTCGTTCAGACATCAAACAGTTAGAGCAGGCGATCCGTAAACCTGGCACATGGGTCGTGAACATTCGTTCAGCCGCCAATGTGCTTCTGGGGGAAACCGTGGTTTATGCCTTCCCACAAGTTCTCCCCAATGTGAACGTGACACGGAAGGGGGAAGTACTGGCCACCACGGCCCTCGCCGGCAATGAGCGCGATCCGGAAACGGTGCAAAACCGTCTCAACCTTTTGCTGGCATCCACCCTGGCCGAGGTCCAACGTCGCGGATCGATCAGCAAGGGGCTTCAGTTCGACGGAAATGCCATTAACTCCCTAAGGCAAGAGCTCATCGAACGAAACGGCGGCCTCGCCGAACTTGAAGCCGTTGCACTGCGAGACAGTGAAACGGCAGATCCGATTGCCATTCAATTGCGCTTCATCCGATGACACGCATCGTGGCTTTAGATCCAGGCAGAAACAAATGTGGGCTGCTTCTAGCAGACACTGCAACGGACACTGTCCTTCAAGGCAGGGTGCTGCCAAACCCAGCAGTGCTGAATCAGCTTCGTCAGTGGACAGTGCAGGCGCAACTCGATCAAGCACGGCTGGATGAGTTGATCATCGGTAACGGCACAAGCAGCACAAACTGGCTGCAAAAGCTTCCGCGAGACCTGACCATTCACATCGTCGACGAAACAGGCACAACCCTTCGCGCCAGAGATCGTTACTGGCAATTGTGGCCAGCACGAGGATGGAAACGTCTACTTCCAGCTGGACTACGCATGCCCTCCAGCGATCTCGATGCCATCGCTGCACTCCTCATACTCGAGGATTATCTCGGTCGATCATTGCAATGGCCAGGTTCAGACCCATTTAAAAACGAGCCCTCACAGTGAAGGTGTAGTCACCTCCAGGTTCGAGGTGATAGTCGGATTTCATTAGGAAGCGCAGCAGCGCGTCTTGGATCAATGCGCGCCCAAGAGAGGGCTCCACACACAGCTCACCCCGATCAAAAAACCAACTGAACTGCCAGTTAAATCCACCAGCCTGAACATCCCCTTCAAGGCACTGATCGGAGAAACTCTGACGCTGAACCCGCAGATGAGCGGTGGTGACAGGCAGAGCTGCCATCAGACCCCGGCTTTGGAGGGAGCCAACTGGAGTCCATTCAAGTAATTGCCCGCCAGGTCGAGACCTTCACACTGAATCCTGCCCAGACCACCAACCACTTCATCGAGAATCTTGTTGAGCAATGGCTCTTCTTCCCGGCTGAACGCCCCGAGCACATGAGACACCGTCCGTGCTTTCCTTTCACTGGGATTTCGGCCAGGTGCTCCAATACCAATCCGCAAGCGTGCGAAATCTTGTGTGCCCAGGTGTTGAATCGTACTTTTCAGTCCATTGTGACCTCCTGCAGATCCACGGGCACGTAAGCGCAACCGGCCGAGTGGAAGATCCATATCATCAACCAATATCAGCATTTGATTGACCTCTAATCCAAACCAATCCAAAGATGCACGGATGGAACGACCACTGTCATTCATGAATGTCTGTGGCATGAGGAGTCTCAATCTCGTCTTACCAACACCAACATCAGCCAACTCTCCGCGTAGCTTTGGCATTGATCGAAAACCTGCACCTTCACTTGAGGCAAAACGCTGAAGGGCCATAAAGCCGATGTTATGACGCGTATTGGCATAGCGATTGCCCGGATTCCCTAAACCAACGACGAGGTGAAGATCACCGCGATTCATCGCTCGGTACTGAAGTGGAGGAAGGAATGTTTGATTCTTCTGCAACCGAATTATTAATTTGAGAGAAAGGCTGGTGATTAGTGCCGCTCTCAAGGGATTTCACCTGATCCTCTCCAGAATCAGGTTCCGCCATCGCCTTATTGATTTCCTTTTCAAACTCTTTGGAGGCGGATTGAAAGCCCTTAAGAGTCTTTCCGAGAGTTCGACCGAATTCTGGTAATCGCTTGGGACCAAAAACCAGAAGTGCGACCGCTGCAATGACGGCCATCTCTGGAAGGCCAATACCGAAGACGTTCATGAACGACGATCAACCCAAACCCAAGCCGTTCCAATTGACATTGATGCCCTCAAGAATCAATGACTTGTTGTAGAGCTGAAGAATGATCAGCAAGAACACGAGAAAAAGGGCCATAAAGATGCCCATGACTGGAGTGGTTCCCCATCCTGGAACGACCTTGCCGTATTCCGAATTCAAGGGGCGGAGCAAATCTCCCAGACGGGTGCGTTGAGCCATGACAGCGCTGAGGTCTCGGGTGGAGTGAAGTCCCGATACTGTAGGGGCTGTGGACCGTAAAACGGCCGATCCTGTGGAGAGTTGTGATGGAAACTTCGTCCCCCGCTATGTCCGTAGCGCTTGCAGTCCTAGCTGCACTACTCGGACTGACCGGTTTGGGGGTCTACACCGCCTTCGGGCCTCCATCCAAAAATCTCGATGACCCTTTCGATGATCATGAGGATTGAATTCTTTCCATCCGTAGTGTGATCAATTGACCGGGGAGAACCTCCCATATTGATTTGGGAACACTTTCATTATCAGTACTGAACTTCCACAGAGGTCCAACGTTCCAACGTTGACGCGCTGGCCCGGGGTTCAGAAGTTCCACCTGAAGAGCTTCTCCACTCGTGTGTTCAGGGTCCGCACGTCTGATGGAAACCGGCACGAGGCCAAGCGGCATTGGAGGTATGCCTTGCCATTGCTTTGGTAGAGGTACCACTCCAATCCAACCAGGTTCTCTGAATCGAAGTGCGGCCTGAGGAATTCCTGCCCTGTTCCAGCCGCGCTTGTGAGGCATTAAACCCACGCGATGGCGGTGCCATCCAGCATCGGCGGAGGGATCAGGCCATGTGGGACCGCGAAGCAAGGACACTCCCAGATGTTCTGTTGTTGCATCAACACCCTGGGGACCGTCCAGCAAAACAGCCATCCCTCCGCCAGGAGCCTTCGCTTCAGATGCCATCCAAGAAATCACAGGCAATTCCCAGCGTTCTCGTTCAAACGGAGTGCACGATTGCGTTGGACGCTCAAGGACACCACCACTGGTATCCGCGGCCCAACGCACGGAAGGCTGATCCAGCGGCAGTTCCAATCTCAACAATTCGTGGGTCTGCTGCCAATGGACGCTGATTTGAACCTCAAGCCAGGGGCAATCCGCCTTCAAAAGAAAGTCAAGACGAACTTTGCTCATTCCAACCACCGACCTCAAAACGATCCGAGCTGCCAGAGGGCCTGATTCCACCAGGTCTGCCTCAAAGTGCTGAGACATCGGAAGAGGATGCTGGCGGTAATCCGAGGCAATATCCCAGGCATCCCAAAATTCCCCGCGATCACAAAACCGCTGCAAACGCATTGGATTGAAAAGCTGTGGCACCCCTGTGGAATCACGGAGCTGCATCAACCCCTGGGTACTCAAATCCACCGACAACAATCCGTTGCTCAACGTCCACATTCCGGACGCTTCAAGCTCGACACAGACTGGATAACGAATCTGTACGTCAGTCTCGGCAGACTCACTGCTGCGCAGGAGCGGCAGTGCACAAACACCTTTGCAACGAGGTAATTGAACCCAAACCCCCCCCGAAGACGCTTTCTGTGAGGGAAGAACCTGGCCATCAGTTGACCATGCTCCCTTAGGCAAACGCACCAAGGGAGACCAATGCGACAGCGGCTGCATTCCGCACCAAGTCCATCGCGTTCGATGAGAGTCGGGAGTTGCCCCGTGTTCCTTTGCTTTAAAGAGATGACTTAAGAGCTGGTCTCGACAGCGTGACGCGCGACGACGCGCATCACGCCAGACAGGTTCAGCCTGCTCAAACACCTCGGGAATTGAGGTGCCAGGAAGAATGTCATGAAACTGATGAAACAAAAGAGGGCGCCAATCGCTCGCATGGCCATGGCTGGGCACGCATTCATCGGCCCCTGCACCAAGCAGTGCTACAGCAAGCTCAGCCTCACGAAGAAGTCGCTCAAGGCTGCGATTGTGACGCTTCTGATCAGGGCGACTTGTTGCACAACCACGATGCAGCTCCAGATAAAGCTCATCACGCCATACCGGCAACCTTGATTGAACAGGCTCTAGAAGCTCGAGATAGGAGCGGAGAGTGCCAGGCTGCTGCGTTACAGACTGTGATTGTCCTTGCCACAGCTTGAGATGGTCGAGCATCTCTGCAGTTGGACCACCACCGTGATCTCCAACTCCTGGAAGCCAGATGGAGGTCTCCAAAGCTGTAGCACGTTGAAATTCGTGATGCTCTGCTGCCATCGCAATAGGATCACCATCGGTTCCTATGGCTGGCAACATCAACGCCATGACTTCCGAACCTCCTCGGCTGCGCCAGCGAAACAGGCGATGAGGGAAGCGGTTCTGAGCATTCCAAGCCAACTTGTGCGTACAAAACCAACGCACACCATTCGCTACCGCAACGGCTGGGAGCCCTGCCGCAAACCCAAAGCTGTCAGGCAACCAAGCCAAGTCATGTCGCCATTCCGGGAAACGGGACTGACTGTCCTCCTGGCCAAGAGAAAACTGCCGGGACAACGACGCTGTGCTCACCAAGACACAATCGCTCTCGACCCAGGGGCCATTGATTGGTTCCCATCGCCCGTTTCGACTGGCCTTTTGAATCCGGTCATGCAAGTCAGGACGATGACGTTCCAACCAGGCGTACAGCGCCGGTGTTGAATGTGCGAAATGCAACTGCGGGTAGCGCTCCATCAGATCAAGCGCAGAGCTGAACGTACGAACAGCTGCCTGCCAGGTATCTGCCACGGGCCAGAGCCAAGCCAGGTCCAAATGGGCATGCCCCACCCAATGCATCGTGCCCACTGGCTTGGAGCAGGTCTGCAAGAAGCGCTCCACCAAATCAAGCGCGCCTTTTGACTTTGGGTTGCAGGACAAGACGTTATCCGGAAGCGACTCACCTCCTGCAGCGGCGAGAGCCAGTGCATCGGGAACCATCACCCGATCCGAATCACATTCTGGAGTGAGGGGTTCCTGAACAAGCGCACTCTGAATTAGCGCACCGTCGTCATGACAAGGACTGCGCAATTCCAACTCAATTCGCAGACTCGACTGTTCCCTCCAATCCGCTGGCAGGAGCCAGCGGCAGCGCGTATCGAACAAATCACCTTCATGGACCAGGACCCCATCCACCCATAGGCGAACCGCATCGGCCCACCAACTCAGAACAAGTCGCTGGCAGCACATTCTGGCCTCTGGCCAGGAGCTGGGACACACCAAGTTCTGTTCAAGGTGGAGCCACTGACCACCGCGGGGCCAAATGAGAAGTCCACGCTCAGCCCAGTCAGGACGATGGAGTCTCCCCCATGGATCGGCCAGAACCGAGTGTCGTTCGCGATCGCCATGTCGCCACCATTTTGGGAGCAGATCGCAGCGGCTCCGGCATCGAAACGTTTCAATCCACTCCGATCCCGATGCTTGCAGAGGCTTCTCCATCGTGATGTTTCATCATCCGCCATAGGATGGCGTTCAAATTTTCTGACGCCGGTCGGTTGCCATGCTTGCCCTCAAGATTTCGGTTTATTCCGTCGTCTTTTTCTTTCTAGGCATCTTTATCTTCGGCTTCCTTGCCAGTGATCCAAGCCGCACCCCCAGTCGCAAAGATCTCGAAGATTGATTCAGGTCTCCTGAGGGTCACGCTTAGCACTGGTTGGACCTCACGTCACAACCTTCGCCCACGTGGCAGGATCACCGGCCACTGCTGATTCCTTTTGTCGGCGTTTAGCCCCATCACCAGGATCGCAGGATCGCTGGCTGTTGCCGCTGCGCTAACAGGTTTCCCAGTCCATTCCCAGCAGGTGGAATCCGGACGCGTTGAGAATGACCAGACTGAGGCATCTTCAGGGATTGAGAGACAACCTCTCGCTGACATTCCCAAAGCCAAGAAAGACTCCCCTCGCCTTCCTCTGGGCCTAGAGCCTCCGGAAGAAATCAAACTCAAATCCGACCGCCAATCATTTGACCCCCGCAGAAGCGTCTTTGTTGCTGAAGGCAACGTTCAGGCACGCCTGAGAGGAGGCACACTGCAAGCTGACCGAATCGAATTCGACACGAATTTCAATACTTTGTTTGCCCGCGGAAGTGTTCGTTTGCGCCGTGGATCGCAGTATTTCCAAGCCAGCACTCTTCGCTACAGCCTCATCCAAAACAGCGGAGAACTCCAAGACGTTTACGGCGTTCTCGAGCTCGACGAACTGTCTGAGGGATTCCAAACCTCATCGCAAGCTGTTGAGCCACCCTCCAACCAACCTCTACCGGTTCTGGAAAGTTCAGGCCTGGGATTCCCAACAGCTCTCGACATGGAGTTAGGAAGCAGAACAGCAGAAGACATCAGCGACATTGCAAGTGGAGACAGCATTTGGGAATCGGAAATCTCTCCCACCATGACGTGGGAGGGGCCACCTCCCAACACAGGTGAGGAGACATCCTCTGATCAAGGCATGGCCTGCCCGACTCCTCTTCCTCCCATCCCTGATTGGCATCCCCACCCATGGGCGGTGACGGCTTGGGGCGGTCAAATGATTGATTCCAACTTCGGGGACACGTTCCTCTTCAACGGCCGGATGCGTGACGAATATCTGCTCGGTGTGAGCATGCAAAAAAGAATCTGGCGAGCTGGACCGTTCGCCCTGGAAGTGGAGGCTGATCTTTTCGGTCATCAAGCCTATAAGCAACCCGGAGGACCCTTCAATCAAGCGGTTCCGAATGCCGACACACCGGATCAACAGTTCGGAGAGGCGATTGTTGGCCTTGGAGCAAGACTCTGGCTGCAGCCCTGGCTGAGCTTCGGTTTCGTTGAGGGAATCAGTCTTTACTCATCAAACAGCAACTACGAGCGCACCTATCGAGAGAACTACACCAAGTTGCTGAACTATCTGGCCTTCGAGCTGGAGGCATCCGTGTCAGAACAACTCTCTTTCGTCGGAAGAATTCACCATCGCTCGGGTGCTTTCGGCACATATAGCGGAGTGAAAGAAGGCAGTAATGCATACCTCCTGGGCTTGCGCTACCGCTGGGGAGAAGATCCGATTGGGCCGCAAATTGCCGACGTTCCGCCACCGTTGGGTTGTCCCGATCCTGACCGCGCATCCCGCCAACCGACCCTCACGTTAAACGAGCAACTTGAGGAGATCACGCTCGGCACAGGTGGAAGGCCGAAGATCCAACCTATTGAATCACTGGCCCAATCACGCTTCTCAGGACTCTCTCCGGCGGAGCAAGAAGCCCTGCGCGCGCAGGCGATTGCCATGATTGATCAACGGATCAGCAGCATTCAGCTTCAACAACGGTTCACGATTGAACGTCGCATTGGTGGTAATGATGAATTTGAAGGCCTCTCCAATCAAGAAGTAGAAGTACGCACAAAATACGGATCTGTGCGTCCCGATCAGCTTCCCTCCTACGGGAAAGCTCAACTGGTTGATGGACAAATCAGCCGCTGGCGCATTCAGGCCGCCAAAGTATCGATCACACCCGAAGGATGGACAGCCGACCGCATGGGGTTCACAAATGACCCCTACACCCCTGCGCAAACCAGAATTGACGCCGAGGATGTGATCGCAAAAGATCAACCCAATGGTGACATTCTCATCAAGAGCTCTCGAAATCGACTCATTGTTGAAGAGCGCCTTCCAATCCCTGTGAGTCGGACCCAGCGCATCACGAAGGAAGAGGAAGTTGAAAATCGTTGGGTCTTTGGCATCGATAACGTCGACCGTGATGGATTTTTCATCGGCAGAACCCTTCGACCGATTGAACTCAATCAAAAAACTCTGCTGAGTCTCCAACCTCAACTTCTCGTTCAACGGGCCATTGATGGCTCAACCAATAGTTACGTGAAACCAGGCAGCTCAATCGACAGCAAAAAGGTCAGTCAACCAACAACCGGAGCCGACTTATTCGGTCTCGAGGCAGAGCTCAAAAGTGAACTCTGGGGTTGGACAGCTGAAGCCAATGCAGACATCAGCACCTTTAACCCTGACAATTTGAGTGATGGTAGTCGCTACTGGGCTGAGCTAAGAAAGACCATCGAACTTCCTCTGATCGGTGACGTGAGAGCCAGATTGTTCTCGGCTTATCGCTACCGCGCGTACAACGGTTCGCTCGGAGAAACAGATGTCTATTCAGCCTTTGGCAGCTTCCTAGAGCAAAGAGGTGACTTTTCTTACGGGAAACTATCGAGTAATTACATCTGGCGAATTGGTGCCGGCAACTATCAGGCAGAACAATTTGAAAGTGAAAATTTGACGGATTTATGGCGCGCGAATTTTTATGGTTCGTTAAACACAAATTATTCAATCTGGAGAGGCGAACCTGCCGCATTAACTCCAGAAGAAGCCTATCGATATTCACCAGTTGCCATCGTTCCTGGCTTATCATTTAGGACAAATGTCAACACATTGTTGGCTGCATATGGAGATGGTGAGCGTCAAACCACGATTAGCTTGAGTGGAGGACCCAGCCTCACCTTGGGAACTTTCAGTAAGCCTTTCCTTGATTACACCCAACTATCCATTACTGGTGGAGGAACTCTCAAACAGGGATCAAGCCCTTTCGATTTTGATCAAGCCATTGATCTTGGAACTCTTGGTGCAGGCATCACACAACAAATTGCCGGCCCCTTGGTTTTGAATGCCGGCATTGGTCTCAATGTGGATCCTGGCTCTGAATTCTACGGAGATGTCATCGATTCAAATATCGAAGTGCGCTGGCAACGTCGCTCCTACGACTTTGGTTTCTACTTCAACCCTTATCAAGGCATTGGTGGATTCCGCTTCCGCCTCAATGACTTCAACTTCACAGGAACTGGAGTGCCCTTCATCCCTTACAACCCTGCCAACGAACTCAACAAACGTCCGTTCTGAACAGTGTTTGAAAAACCTTCATTCAAACCTGGATTGTCAATCAGCATGCCATAACTTTCGACGCAACTTACGGAATGACCGGCTTGGATCTCCAACAGATTATTCTCAGGATGACCCTCTAGCTCTTGGATTGTTGAAACTGCTTGAGTGCTGCCAGCAGTGAAGCCGGTGACTGGGGATCCACCATCAATACACTGCCTGCAGGAGAATCAGCCATCCTCCGACCCATGGCCATCCAGTCTTCAGCGAGCATCAGGCGAACGGCTTCCTCTGCTTCAGGACTCTCCGCCAGGGCTCGGGCCATAACCCGAGCAGCATCAGATTTGGCTTCAGCGAGCACGCACTGCTGCCTGGCCTGACCCTCTGCTTCCAGCAGCAACGCTTCCTTCTGGGCACGAGCATCAAGCACCAAGGCCTCAGCACGACCACGAGCCTCGTTTAATTGGGCTTCCTTCTCTCCCTCTGAGCGCAGAATTGCGGCCCGCTTTTCTCGCTCCGCAGTCATCTGAGCCTCCATCGCTTGCTTCACCCCCGGCGAAGGATTGATGTCTCTCATCTCCACCCTTGTGACTTTCACACCCCAAGGGTCGGTGGCTTCATCTAGCTCTCTCAGCAGTAATTCATTCACTTCACTCCGGGTTGTGAATGTCTGATCGAGATCCAGCTTGCCCATCTCAGCACGAATCTGAGTGAGTACCAGATTCACCATGGCCGCTTGCAAATTATCGACTGCGTAGTACGACTGGGAATGTTCCAGCAACTGCCAATAAACGACTGCATCCACTTCGATAGACACATTGTCTCGGGTGATGCACAGCTGAGAAGGAATATCCAGCACTCGTTCCTTGAGTGACTCATGACTCACCACCCTCTCCACAACTGGAATCACGATGGAGAGACCGGGCTGCAGCTCGCGATCAAATTTGCCAAGGCGCTCCACCAATCGAGAACGCCCGCCGCTGGTGATCTTGACACTGCCGCTACCGAGAAGCGCGATCAAAACAAGTGCCGGCACACTTAAGAGAGCTTCCATCTCGCTCGGGTGTCTGCAGAAAACGTAGCCACCAGAGTGGAGCAAGCAAACAGGAATGACATGCAATCCCTCTGGGTTCCCTTGATTTGGTTGCTGGTTGCGAGTGGATGTCTCGGTATCGAACTGGTGTCGCCCAGTTTTGACGGACTCATCTTTGCAGCCATATCCGGGCTGATCATGTCTGCGTTGACTGCACTTCTCCCACTGCAGTTCTGGCTACAAATCAGTCTGTTCTTGCTGATGTCGATACTGGGTTTCTTTTGGATGAAGCGTTGGTCCGCGCAACGCAATCCCAGAACAGGCCGCCGCAGACTCCGGGAAGAAACCGCAGAGGTTCTCGATGCGATTCAGCCGGGTAGCGAAGGAAGGGTGCGATGGCATGGACAAAGCTGGGCCGCATGCTCTCTTGATGTCGAGATAGTGCTGGAACCTGGAGAGAAAGTGATCGTAGTCGGCAGGAAAGGAACGCGCCTGCAGATCGTGCCAACCTTTCCCCCATCGCGATGATGTCCCGCAGGGGATTAATGATCAGGGCCACCGCCATAGATCAGATGACTCCCGGTCAGATCGGAACCGGCAAACTGCATTCCTTCGGTCCGTACGCCCGGTGCAAAGGCATTGATCACAACAGAATGACTCAGGTCAGCTTGGCGCAAATCGGTGCCTGAAAGATCTGCATTACTCAGCATCGCCCCCTGCAACTGAGCTCCTTGAAGCCTTGCACCACTCAAATCGGCCCCCTCAAGATTGGCCCCACTGAGTTGGGCTCCACGAAGATCAGCTTGACGCAAATCAACTCCAATCAAATGAAGCCCTCGCAGATCGGCACCGCGAAAATCACAACCCTGACAAACGCCACTCGCTAGCAGCCGATCAAGAGGCGTCCCGTAAGGCTCAACGACAATCTGTTGCACTGACCCCGCATGAACGGCGGAGGGGCCAACCAACAACAAAAGCGAACCTACAACAGAGCAAGCTCTCTGAATGAAAGTGTCCACAACCTCAACGCCGCTCCTCCCTTCATAGACACTAAATCAAGTGTCTGCCGCCTTGGAGCAGAACCCGTTCAGGTAGGGAAGGCCATTCAACGTGGCCTGCAATTGAGCATCACGAGCCAACAGTTGTCCCGTGGCGTCCCAACGACCAGAACAGAGCATCTCGCGAGAACCTGGATCCATCTCCATCGACCACTCCCCCAGGTCACTTGTGCAACGTAATGCTTCCAAGTCGATCGTCCAGACCAATGCAGGATCTTGAGCGACTGCGTCCTGCAAAGCCGACACCCGATCCTGGCTTGCCTTGACGCAAGGAATTCCTAAAGCCAGACAATTGCCATGAAAAATCTCCGCAAAACTCACCCCTACCAGGGCACGGATGCCCCAACGCATCAACGCTTGAGGAGCATGCTCACGACTGGAGCCACAACCGAAGTTGTCGTTGACGACCAAAATCCTGGCTCCTTGATGCTCAGGGCAATCAAAGGGATGACGTCCTTCAAGCTCTTGTCGATCATCCGCGAACACCTGATCTCCCAGCGCTTCAAAGCTCACGCATTTGAGGAACCGAGCCGGAATAATCCGATCAGTATCGATGTCGTGTCCCCGCAAAGCAAGAGCACGTCCCTGGACCTTGGCGATCGAACCCTGAGGGAAATTGTGAGTTTGCGTCATGACAGATGAGATCAAAACGAAAGGAACAAGGGATCAAGCATCCAATAAACGCACGTCGCTGACATGGCCTGTCACAGCGGCTGCGGCGACCATGGCAGGGCTCATCAGCAATGTTCGGCCGCTGGCCGATCCCTGACGTCCTTTGAAATTGCGGTTACTCGAGCTTGCACTGATCTGACGCCCCTCCAAACGATCAGGATTCATGGCCAAACACATCGAACAGCCTGGAGCACGCCACTCGAAGCCCGCATCCACAAACACTCGATCCAGACCTTCGGCCTCTGCAGCGCGCGCCACTTGTTCAGACCCAGGAACAACAAAGGCCTTGATCCCTGCCGCCACCTGACGCCCCCTTGCAACGTCAGCGGCAGCCTGAAGATCACTGAGACGACCATTGGTGCAACTCCCGATGAAACAGACATCCACAGGCACGCCAGCTATGGACTGACCAGGCTTTAAGTCCATGTAACGGTATGCCTCTTCAGCAATCGGGCGATCGGCAGCTGCCATCTGCTCCGGCATCGGCACCTGCTCATCCACACCGATCCCCTGGCCAGGGGTGATTCCCCAAGTCACCGTTGGGGCGATCGTTGCTGCATCAAAGCGCAGTTCATCGTCAAAGACGGCAACCGAATCCGTAGCCAGGGATCGCCACCAACGCTTAGCCCGTGGCCAAGCCTCACCACTGGGTGAAAAAGGACGTCCTTCGAGATAGTCAAAGGTGGTTTGATCAGGATTCACGTAACCACAGCGGGCTCCACCCTCAATCGCCATATTGCAGAGGGTCATCCGCTCCTCCATCGAGAGGGCCTCGATGGCAGGTCCAGCGAACTCATAGGCATAGCCAACTCCCGCCTTCACACCGAGCGCGCGAATCACGTGCAAGATCAAATCCTTGGCAAACACCCCCGGGCTCAGTTGGTTGTCGATCCAGATGCGACGAACCTTGAGTTTGTTCATCGCCAGGCTTTGACTGGCGAGCACATCACGCACCTGAGAGGTGCCGATCCCAAAAGCAATCGCTCCAAAAGCACCATGCGTTGAGGTGTGTGAGTCACCGCAGGCCACCGTCATACCGGGTTGCGTTAACCCAAGCTCGGGTGCAATCACATGCACAATTCCTTGACGGCCACTGCCGATGTCATTGAGCTGAATTCCATGTTTGGTGCAATTACGCTCCAAAGTGCTGAGCATCTCCTCCGCCAACGGATCGAGAAAAGGCCTGGCTTGACTGGTTGTTGGCACGATATGGTCCACAGTCGCCACGGTTCGTTCTGGACAACGCACCTTTAAGCCCATGTCCTCGAGGGCAGCAAAAGCCTGAGGGCTTGTGACTTCGTGAATCAGATGCAGCCCGATCAAGAGCTGGGTGGAGCCACCGGATAGTTCCGCAACACGATGAAGATTCCAAACCTTGTCGTAGAGGGTTCCGCTGCTCATTCCCGCTCACCAATCAGCCTCAAACCCTAGAGGCAAACCACTCAAGTCAAACCTCCCTCCACCCTTCCATGGATGGATCCTGTTATGACCTCTCCATCAAAGGGAGAGCAGACGCAAGCGGAGGCCGTTGAGAACCGCTCCGGCGCTGACCGTTCGGATCCACTCTCGACCTCGGGTTTCTCCAAGAAGCAGTTTTTCGCTTCTGCACCCATCGGGGCCGGCCACTGCGACGTACACCAATCCAACGGGTTTCTGTTGTGATCCACCATCGGGCCCTGCCAGGCCAGTGATCGATAGTGCCCAATCTGAGCCCGTCAACCGACGAACACCGAGCGCCATGGCTTCGGCCACTTGGACACTCACAGCGCCGTGCTGCTCAAGCAGGGACGCAGGCACATTTAAGAGATCACGCTTGATGGCGTTGGAATAGGCGATCACCCCACCGATCAAGACGGAAGATGAACCAGGCACGGATGTGAGTGAGGCACCGAGACCTCCTCCTGTGCAGGATTCCGCCACAGACAAGGTTTGCCCTCGTTGCAACAGTTGCTTGAGAACCACTGAAGCAAGTGAATCCTGATCCACTCCGAAACAGAGATTGCCAGTGCGTTGGCGCAGCTCGCGCTCGGTTTGATCCACCAGAAGCCAAGCTTTTGAAGGCGCATCAGCGCAGGCGGTGATGCGCAGCTTCACCTCCCCGCAGCCGGCATAGGGAGCAACAGTGGGATTGGACCGAGCCAAAAGATCTGCTAGCTGCTCCGCCAAGGTGGATTCGCCAATTCCCCAGAAATGAAGGAGACGACTGACGAAGACACCTCGGGACAAGCCTGAGGACTGAAACCAGGAGGCTGCAGTGGCTTTCCACATCGCTTTCATTTCGCTTGGCACCCCGGGAAAGGTGAGCACTGTGAATCCAGGAACCGGAGTCCAGATCATGCCGGGAGCGGTGCCCATCGGATTCGACAACACATCAGCACCGACAGGCAGAAGAGCCTGACGACGGATTTCGGGCCCTGGACTACGACCGCGGCGATACGCCTTGTTCTGGATGTCCTGCCAAACTTCGGCTCGCTCTGTTAACTCAGCTGAAAATGCAGCAGCAACCGCTTCCGTAGTCAGGTCATCCGGCGTTGGACCCAATCCACCCGTAATGATCAATACCCTGGCGCGCTGGGCGATCTCCTGAACCAATGCGATCAGTCGATCGCGATTATCACCGACCACCGTCTGGCGAAAATGAGGCATGCCGAGAGAAGCAAGCTCCTCTGACAACCAACGAGCGTTGCCATTCAGAATGTTTCCCAGTAAAAGTTCCGTCCCCACGCACAGGATCTCCACAGCACGGGCATCAGTTCGCTCAACCATGGCGTTCGGAATCCAAGGTCTGCACGGTGGATTCCAGATGGCGTTGACGGTTGATGGTGACAACAGTGGCCACCAGAATTGCTGTGGCCAAACCAAGCCAAAGGAAACGCATCTCAACGTTGGCCACGACCATGGCCAGGGATGCCAGCCACTGGGTAAACACATAAATCAGAAGCACTGTGCGTCGGTGGCTGAACCCGGCACGGAGCAGTCGGTGGTGAAGATGGCGGCGATCTGGATAAAAAGGGGAGTGACCATCGCTGAGACGTCCCATGATCACAGCTGACATATCTGCCAAAGGCAAGGAAAGGATGAGCAAAGGGAGCAATAAACTGACAGTTGTCAATCCTTTGGCCGGACCGACGATGCTGACAGCGGCCAATGTGAATCCCAAAAAGTAAGACCCGCCATCTCCCATGAAAATGCGCGCAGGATTGAAGTTGTACCTCAGGAAGCCGAGGCAGCTTCCAGCCAATGCTGCCGCCAGGAATGCGGCCGCAGACTGATGCAGCGAAAAACTCACCGACACCAGACCAATCGCCGCGATTCCGGCAACACCTGCGGCAAGGCCATCGAGACCATCCAGCCAATTGATGGCATTGGTGATGCCTACAAGCCAAAGCACCGTGGCAACCAAGCTGAGCCCATCAGGGAGCAACAAAGCTTCCGAACTACTGGCTAACCACGGAAGATCAATCGCCCCAATCCGAACGCCTTGAGACCAAACCACAACGGAAACAGCAATCTGACCGACGAGGCGCGGCCATGGGGAGAGCGCAAACAAGTCGTCAGCGAGACCGATGACAAAAAAACAAAGTGATCCGGCAAGAGTGGTCCAGATCAACTGATCACGGGCCGGTGCCAACATGCCGAAGCCACCGATCCACCAGGTCACGACGAGGGAGAGGCAGAACCCAAGAACCAATGCGATACCACCCAAACGGACCATTGGAGTGGAGTGTTGCTTACGGGAATCGGGTTGATCCGTAAGCCCTAAGTTCAGACCCAGTTGACGCACCACAGGAACAAGCAGAGTGGTGATGACAGCAGCGAGCACCAGACTCGCTGTAGCGACTGCGAGAGGTGTGCTCGCGAAAGTCACAAAAAAACTCCTGCGAAAGGTGACCAATCAAAATCTGAAGTTTGGATCTTAGGCAGGGAGCAGCTGAAGACCAGAGGGCTTCAGGCACTTAAGCAAAAGCTGGCTCCAATGTTTGGGCGTACAACGGAAACCTTTGGCAGAGGTCATTCACACGTTTCAAACAGCGAGCCTGAATGGCATCGTCTTCGGAATGATGAAGACGATCAGCAATGACATCCGCAACCTCATGAAACGCTTTCTCATCAAAACCACGGGTGGTTAGAGCTGCAGTCCCTAAACGCAATCCACTCGTAACGAAAGGTGATTCTGGGTCGAAGGGAACGGTATTTTTGTTAGCGGTGATGTGCACATCACTCACAAGTAGATCGGCAACCTTTCCAGTCATCCCAACACTACGTAAATCCAACAACACAAGATGGTTGTCAGTGCCATCACTCACAACATCGATGCCCCGTTGCTGAAGTCGTGCTGCAAGGGACTGAGCATTAGCCACAACCTGACGGATATAAGTCTTGAATTCAGGCTGTAATGCCTCGCCAAAAGCCACAGCCTTAGCTGCAATCACATGTTCAAGCGGTCCACCCTGGGAGCCAGGAAAGACAGCCTTATCAAACCGGCGAGCGAATTCAGCATCGCGACAGAGAATCAAACCACCACGGGGACCACGCAAGGTTTTATGGGTGGTAGTGGTCACAACATCGCAATGAGGAACAGGGCTGGAGTGCACTCCAGCGGCCACCAGTCCAGCGATATGGGCCATGTCAGCGAGGAGATAAGCACCAACCTCATCAGCAATGGAACGAAATGCAGCAAAGTCGATTGATCGGGGATAGGCCGAATAACCGCAAACAATCAGTTTTGGCTTGTGCTCAATCGCCAGCTTGCGGATCGCCTCCATATCGAGACGCTGGGTGACCTTGTCAACTCCGTAGTGAGCCACGTTGAACCACTTACCACTGACATTGACTGGAGAACCGTGGGTGAGGTGTCCACCATGGCTCAGATCCATGCCAAGGATCGTGTCTCCAGGCTGAAGCAGGGCGAGAAACACAGCGAAGTTGGCCTGAGCTCCGCTGTGAGGCTGGACATTCGCCCATGGAGCACCAAAGAGTTGCTTGGCACGTGAAATCGCCAGTTCCTCAATGGCATCCACATGCTCACAACCGCCGTAATAGCGCTTGTGCGGAAGTCCCTCGGCATATTTGTTCGTCAATACAGAACCTTGGGCTTCCATCACGGCCCTGGACGTGAAATTTTCGGATGCAATCAACTCAAGATGGGTTTCCTGACGCATCTGCTCTTGTTGGATCAGAGCAGCAATGGCAGGGTCAGCAGCCTTCAAAGTCATATTAATTGGGGCTGCAGAACGGTCTGTCATGCGTATGAAACTGCGTTAATCCGATCGTAGGAAACGGGCATCTGAAGATCACGAATTTTCAAAAAAAAACTGCCTTGATGGCAGTTTCAAAACGCGCCTGGAGAGATTCGAACTCCCGACCCTCTGATCCGTAGTCAGATGCT
>WTGE01000146.1 GCA_011525445.1 Synechococcus sp. CO36386bin_37 | reverse complement strand
AATCCGACGCATCGGGCGGCAAGCAGCTTGCTGTCTTCAGAGTTAGCCATTTCATTTCAGGAGAGCCATACAAACGACGGGATGCCGTTCGAATCGGCTCAACTCACCTCTCTTTGATGGTCATCGAGCTCTTTTCTGAGTCGTTTGGCTGAGACATGGTGCTCTAGTGGTGCTGCGACCTGAGTGGGGAAGAACACCGAGACTGCTCGAGCTGCAACGGCCTCATGGGCACAGTACTGATCGAGGCGCCCCACCCTTTTTACATAGACACCCTATGGACATCCCGAATCTATAGAAATCATGAATTCAATGAATGCGCTTTATTTGGACCTTTTATCGCAGCGCGTCTTTGCTCTTCTGTCTAAGTTGAAAAAAAGTATTCCACTAATTTGTGGCCCGCTTTCTGCCCCTGGCGCTCCTAACTTCACTGAGTGCGTTCTGCTTTGAGGCTTCTGCAGCTGCTCACCATCACGCTTCTGTAGACGTAGGTACTAGCTTGAACAAAATTGAACATGTTCAGCGCAACAGCATCATTGCGAGTAACTGAGATATCGATCAGTCTGACCAGTCAAGCCCCATTGTTGTCACCGAAGATAATTTCCCTCAGGCATATAGTAATTTACGGTTTGATGCGATAATCAAGCAGGCAGGTGGTATCAATAAGTTTTTGGAAATGCCAGTTGCCTCGAGTGACCCGGCAAAGCAGTTTGTGGTTCGAATGAACAGAGATACGTTTTATTCTACTTCGGTTTTTGATATGACAGGCGGTATTTATATAACCATCCCTGAAACTGATCAATATGTTTCGATTCAGGTGGTGGATGAAAATCATGAAACACAACCCATGATTTATGGGCCTGGTAGACACAGGCTGACGGCCAAGACAACACACGCCTTTGTAGTTGTTAGGAGCCTGGATGACGTCGCCCGTCGTAACCTCGTTACTGAAGTCAATTCTGCCAAGCCTTTTAGAGTTAAAAACTGGGATCAAGAATCATTTGAAGAAGTTGCTGCTGCGGGGAATAATATTTTTTCCAAGGGTTATGACCAATCCAAGGCATATAGCAATAAAGAAAGTGGTCAAACTCCCTTCATGAATTATGTTGGTGCCGCAGGTGGATGGGGTGGCGCAATGGTCGAAGATAATATCTACCAGATTGGTCCATATATGTCGTCTGATGGCTGTTATGAAATGACCTTCCTCGACCCGCGGGCTAGAGATTTTTGGTCTGCAACCGTCTACAATGGAGACGGCTATCTCTTTAGCGATGTTGCGAATATCTCAACCGAGATGAAGCCAGTTCAGAATAAAAATGGTACTTATACTGTTCGATTTGGATGCGATGGTCAGCCTAATAATGTTCCCATTCGTGATGGGAATACAACTGGCAGGTTTAATGTTGTTATGAGGCATTATGGGCCAAGCGAGATGGTAAAATTGGGCAAAGAAGGTTATAATCCAACGCTTAAAATTGTTAAGATCAATTGATTTTAGCTTGAGCCAATTGTTTTCTTGATGGCGGATTCTCTTTGGCAAAGGGGTGTCTTGGTATTCCCTTGCATCCTTGCCAATTCCGGGTCTCTGCTTTTGCCAGGTTGCTCTGAAATGGCAAGCACTGATCGTGAGGAGGTGGGTGTTTTTCCTTTTTCTGATCCATCCCTCTGCAGCATCACTGCATTGATGGGGAGTGAGGTGCCTGGAGCTGATGTGAGTCCTGGGATCAGCGCTGGGGTTTCTGGCCGCTGCTGCCATCTAGCTCTCAGTTGCAGGAACAGGTTTGAGGGTCTTGTCCATGAGTTATCCCTGGAATTTTGTGCAACTGGACTGAATCATGGGCAACTGGATTGATTGTTCTGACCCAGCAGGTTGTCAGTCGCTAATGAGGTGTGAGTCGCTAGCGGTTGAGGTGTCGCCGCACAACTGCGATCTCATGCCTTGTGGATGCACACGCCAGCAAAGGGGCCGGTTGCGATTGATTTTTTCAACACCTGAATGACCATCTCCCCCTAGCGGAACAGGCCGCAGAATCAGGGATTTCCATGCGCTGGTCGGTCGAGTCGCTGGCCCGCCACCAGCAATCTTGATTTTCTCGAGCAGTTCTGATCAGCAACGACCCAAATTAGGTCAGCTGGCTGATATCGGTGCCGTTTGGTTGCAGCTTCGCTCTTGCCGTCAGGGCCTCATGCTGCGCGCTTATCGTTTGATGTTTTGGAAGAATCCGATTTTAAAAGTGGAGTGGCTCGATTTGCGTATTTTTGTGTTTGAGGTCTTTACTGTTTAGGTGGTTTAAAGAATTTTGATCAATGATTTCAGGAATACCGCAGCCTCAAGCTTTGATTGTGGCGCCATATGGATGGTCCCTAATACTGTCGTTTGCAACGCTGTTGCTCAGCATTGTCTTGCTCTACATCGCTCGATTCAGCGCAAGGCTTGAAATAAAAGATCTGGGTGCTCTTCGTTCGATGTTTGATCGCTTTCCTGCTTGGGGTAAGCGTGTGAGTTGGGCACAGCAAAACAGTTTTGAAGCTTTCACGATTCATGCACCTGCGGCGTTGCTCGCTCTTGTTGCTGTGTTGAGCGGCCATGCTCTTCCGGCCATCACCGTTGCAGCTGCTTGGGCACATCCAGTGCTTCGTCTGGTTTATATCATTGCTTATCTCTTCAATGTTCCAATCGCTCGATCTGTGGCTTGGCTCCTGGGGTTGATCTGCAGTGGAATTCTGTATGGAGTTGGATTGGGAGCTTTGATGTAGAGATTCAGGTTGCCTGCTCATTGATTGATCGAAGCGGGTGCTTAATTTTTCATCGGATTGAACGAATCGGGATTCTGTTTGCTGCTGATATAATTGTGTCCTGGAGAGATGCATTTTGTCTCTTGCTGAGTCTCGCGATAATCGTCCGATTTGTACCGCAGCGATGGTTTTGCTGATCAGAATGGATCAACTTTGGTGCCTGCCATGCTTCGTCGATTCCTGCTGGGGGGCTTTGCACTTACTGCTCTTGCTGGCACTGGTGCAGTGGCGCAAGAGGTCGGTGAGACCAAGGCTGGCACAGGCACTTTTGACTACAGCCCCCTAACGGCCCAAGACGAGATCGCTCAGGCTCAGCAGATTGCCTCCGAAGACAAAGCACCTGGTGTCGTTGCGGCTGAGGCAGCAGGACCGGATCAAGCAGCTCTGGCGAAAGCGGCACAGAACCCCATCGCCAGCATGATCAGCATTCCCTTTCAGTGGAATGCCACACCTGGCACCCAGTGGGCCCCGAATTCTGTTGATCCCGACGCCAAGCATGACAGGGTCATGAATGTGGTCAACGTTCAACCCGTTTTTCCGTTCAAGTTGAGTGACGATTGGACGCTGGTGACGCGCACCATTGTTCCTTTCATTAACGCTCCATTCGCTAAACCAAAGTTTGATCTCACCCCTGCAGGAGAACCTTACTTTGATGGTTGGAGGGAGAAATATACTTTTGGAGTTGGTGATGTCAATCCCACCGGTTTTTTCGTGCCCACCTTGGAGGGTGATTTCACCTTTGGTTTTGGTCCCACTCTCAGTATTCCTTCCAATAAGATCCCGTTGAGCACCGGCAAGTGGACTGCCGGTCCTGCTCTTGTTGGTGTTTACACCAAAGGCCCTTG
>WTGE01000017.1 GCA_011525445.1 Synechococcus sp. CO36386bin_37 | reverse complement strand
AGCTAGGTCAATATCCATAGATCACGGAATCTCTTATTAATTTAAGGGGCGCCAAGCAAAGCAGACCAATTGCACTTGTAGGCATCAACGGTTATAGTCCAGAAGCAATACAATCACAAATAAAAATCGGATCGAACCAACAACAGATTCCATTCTGATAATTAAACGAATATTAGATCTCACTCGAAATAGAATGCGATGACCTCGACCTGGACATCGAGACGGCCATAAAACATTAATCAATCAAAATGATTGACTCCATGGACTTGAAACAATTACTCACTGTTTCTGTTTAAGAGGCAAAGGAAGGCGATAGTCGACCTGAATGGTCATCAGCTGAAGTGTTGATTGTCAACGAAGCCCGGTCTCAAGCTCCAGACCAGCCCTGCTGAAGTTCCACTGCTGAATCGCGACAGCCCTGGCAGTGCGAGCGGCCTGAAGATCGCGTTTGACCAGCAGAAGTTCAGTGATTGGCGCGATACCAGCTCGATAGCGGAGCTGGGCATCACGCACCGCTTCCTCGCTTGCAATCTCCGCATCACGACTCGCCCTCATGGTCTCTCCAGCGCTGCGGTTGGTATGCCAGAACGTCTCCACAGCCTGAATGATGACCTGTTCCCGTTGCTTCAGCAGGAGTCGTTGTTCCTGCGCTTGGCTGTGGGCAAGAGCGGTGCTCTGAGCAGACAGACCACCGTCGAAAAGGGGTTGCCGTAGGTTGAACAGAATGCCGTAGTCATAGAAGCTGCCGCTGGCACTACCGCTGCTGCGCACTACGGGTAAGTTCACCTCCCCAGCGACCGGAACATTGCTGAGGCTGCTGCTTGCTTCGAACACGGGCACGTTGAGACTGTTGCCGTTGATCCCGCCTCCCAGCAGCACCCCGATGCGCGGCATCCTGCTGCCTCGCGCCGCTTGCACTTTGGCTTCAGCCGCAATCTGGGCCTGACGAATCACATCTAAAGCGGGCCGGTTGCTGGTCGCAGCGACAACGGAAGCCTCCAGGTTGAGTGGCCAGGGTGGAAAGGCTCGTAGCGGATCACTGGCCTCCAACCGTTGACTGGCTGGCAGGTCCAGTAAACGAGCCAGTGCACTGGCCGCAATCGCTCTGGACGATCGGGCGGAACTGAGACCGCTTTGATCGGCGGACAGCAGTGCACGAGCCTGGAACACATCGATGCGTGCTCCCAGGCCACCCTCAAGCAGAGCCTCCGCGTCGTTAAGAAGATTGTTGGTGAGATCGATCGAAAGCAACCAGATGGGAATCAATGCATCAGCCAGCTGGAGTTTGAGGTAGGCGTTCGTGATCGCAAAGCGACTCTGACGCCTCTGCTCCAGCACTCGTGCTTCAGAGGACTGATCGAGGGCCTTGGCGGCTGCGAGCAATGGTCCCCGTTCGAAATCGACCAGTGGATAGCGAAGGGCAAGGCCGATGTTGCCGAAGCTGTTCTGGATCACGGCGTAGCCATTGTCGCTGAGATCGAAATTGAGATCGCCGACGGTGGGCAAATTGGAGATGAAACCGATGGAACTGCCAACCTGAGCCCAGCTGGCCAGACCCACCGCATCCAGCTTCGGATGAAACTGACTGCGACTGATGCCCACAGCCGCAGCCGAAGCCTCTTGCTGAAGTTCCGCCTGTTTTAGCGTCAGCGATGCATTCAGACCTCGTTCCAAAGCCTCATCCAGGCTCAGTGCTAACGGTGCGGCATCAACAGGTAGAACCCATCCAGCCAGCAACACCAGCTGGATCATCAACCTTCGGCCGCACAGGCCGGCGTTGGTGGTACGGATGGCTGGAAGCCCTCGAAAAATCGGGGCTAGCATAATCACGATTCTGATGATTCATGGGCGGAGTGCTGCAGCGCTGCTGGCCAATCGCTCTTGTCACAGGTGCCACTGCGATCTGGGCCGTGCTGCCGGCGATTCAGGTGCAGGTCATGGGTGCAGCGGTTCTGCTTGCTCCCGGTGACCGCCGTGGTCTTTACACCCGATCCGCAGGACAGGTGCTGAGTCTGACCGTTCCCGTGGGCGCAACGGTTGTGAGTCATCAGTTGCTGGCGCGCCTGAATCGGATCGACCAGGCCGCACCCGGCGGAATTGTTCCATCCGGGCAAACGCAGGCACTTGATCGCCAGCTCAAGGCCAATGCAGAAAAGCAACGTGGCCTGATGTTGCAAATGCAGGCCAATACAGAAGAGACAGCGGCTGTACGCCAACAGATCAGCACGCTTGAGGTGAGCAATCAGCCGGTCAAACAGCAACTCTCAGCGCTGGAAGCGCTGCGTGCACAAAAGGTCATCCCCACCTACAGCCCGCTTTGGGTCACAGCACAGGATCTTTTCCTCGGAAACAAAGCTGCCATTCGTTCTCTGGAGGCAAAAGTCGCCCAGCTGAAAGCCAATCGCGGACTCATCCTGGCCGAACAGGCGCAGGCACGGGCTTCCAGCGCAGAGCTCAAAGCCCAGATCAATGCTCTGGAACTCCGCGCACCGGAACCAGGAAGATTGCTGAGCTGGGCTGTGGAGGTAGGCCAGCCAGTGCTGCCGGGTCAACGACTGGGGACCATGGAACTCGAGCGTTCAAAATCGTCATCCCGCCAAGCGATGGCTCTATTCACGGAAGCGGATGCAACCCGCCTGAAGTTGGGTGAGGCGATCGAGATCGAACCCATCCTTCAGAGCCGAAATCAGTACGGCGGAACTGCACAACGTTATGGCGGAGTGAGAGGAACGATCACCGCCATTTCCCCAACGTCCCTGGATGCAGCTGCCCTGACCAGCGTGGTGGGAGAAGCAGATCTGGCTGCCTCCCTGTTGATCCGGGCTCGACAGGACGCCTATGGAGAGGGAGGCGATCCACTGGCCATCCTTGCTGACAAGGCGACCGCACCGATGATGCTGGTGCGCGTTGCACTGGAAGCTGCAGAGACTCCTTCGGGGCTTCGTTGGAGCAGCGGACGTGGTCCCGATCTTCAATTGGAAGAGGGGCAACCAGCCCAGGCACGGGCAGGGGTGGAACGGCGCTCGCTGCTGAGTTACACCGTTCCCTTTCTGCGCTGGCTCGCAGGCATCAACCGCTGACCGACATGGCCCGTTCTTCTCCCAACGCGTCCTGGTTGCTTGCCCTGCGACAGCCAGCCCCCTGGATTGCACTTGTGCTGCTGTCGATCACGGTATCCAGCACCGCACCCCGTCTCTGGTTCTGGCTTTCTCTTCTTCTGATCGTGCTTCTGGTGGGATGGATGCAGGCGTTCAAGGGTCAAGAATCTCCCGACTCTGACGATTGTGACTGAGACCCAGCGACTGGAATTACGGGCGGCAGTGGCGATGGGTCTGTCAGCGAGTCTGACCCGCTTGATTTGTCTCACCCTCGGCCTGGGAGATACACCGGCGGCCTTCGGGGTGGTGGTGGCTGTCCTGGTGGTGCGGCCGGATTTCCACCGATGGCCATCCCTGCTGTATCCGGTGCTGTTAGCGCTCGCTGGTCTGTCGATGACTGTGGGCTTAGGAGTGCGCTTGATGTTTCCCGCCGGTCCGGAGGTGTGGTGGTTTGGCGTTGTTGGAGTGCTAATGCAGCTTCTGGCTGTGGCTCTGCCAGCGAAGTTGGCCCTGCTCACCAATGTGGTGGCTGCAGCCGGGGTCCTGCC
>WTGE01000331.1 GCA_011525445.1 Synechococcus sp. CO36386bin_37 | reverse complement strand
GCTTTGGGTGGTTGCTCTGCTGGTGTTGGGTCTGCTGCCCTGGCTGCTGGGGGCAAGGGCCCGTCGCCGCTGTTGGTCGCTGCTCCCCCTGACAATCGGCCTGCTGGTGCACGGCCGCGGGCAGCTCGGCGATGGTCTGGTGGCGGTGGAGCGATTCGGTCGTCATTGGTTGCTGGCGCGCCATCACGGGCGCGCTGCTCTGTTGAGCACCCATGGCGATGGGCGGAGTTGCCGGATGGCGCAGCGGATCGCTGCGGTGCATGGCCATCACCGCCTGGATTGGGTGGTGCTGTTGGATCCCGTGGCCTCAGATGTGCTCCCCTGTTGGCAGGGCCTGGCGCATCACGTGGAAGCCCCTCAGCAGGGCCTTGTTTCTCTTGCAACAGGCCAGGAACTGCGGAGTGATGGGTTGTCGGTGCAACGGCTGACGAACAGGCCTGGATCCCTGGTCTTGTGGGCGGGACGGCAACGCTGGCAGCTGCTCCCGAAGCCGCAGGCGTTGTGGACTCTGCAGAAGCAGCGGAGATCAACGTCCAAGCAGGTTTTCACCGGCACATGGCTTGGCTTCAAGCCTTCCGCGTCGCAGCGCCGTTGGCTTTTGCAGCATGGCGCTGGCTCGCGGTTCATCGGCCTTTAAAGTTCCCGTACGCCCTTGGGCGTGTGGAGAGGTGGCAGAGTCCGGTTGATTGCGCACGACTCGAAATCGTGTAGGGGTCACACCCTCGTGGGTTCGAATCCCACCCTCTCCGTTGAACCCTTGAATGATCGTTATTAGGCTTCAAGTGAACGCTTGGCAACCTTGGCGACCTACGACATCAAGCTGAGCTTTGCGCGGGTAGGGCATCCCGGAAACGAGGGAGTGGCCATTCGAGGCTTCGTGCCGCCTTCCGAGCAGACGATTCCTGCACATCCGGTCAATCCACCGGCGGTGGCACCGATTGCTTTGGACACCACCTCGGAGTTGCTGTTCAACTACCAGGTTGTCGGCGGTGTTCCTTATGAATATGAAATCGGCCAGTACGAGATCACGGCAGCCCAGTACTGCACCTTCCTCAATGCTGTGGATCCAGAGGGTGAGAATCCCAAGCAACCGTGGACGAAAGTTCAATTATGGAATGAGAAAAATGATCCCCTCCTAAATCATTATCAGGGTCAGATCCTGTATGTCGACAATGCTAAAGATGGGCATCACTATGTTCTGGCTGATTCGCTGTGGTCTGATAAGCCGATGATGTTTGTCAATGGATTTCAATATGCTTATTTTATCAATTCTTTGACCAATGGTGGTGTTGTAGGTGAAAAGCAGCGTTTGCGAAAGAGCCCGCTTGATTTTGATGTGAGGTTGACAGATCGCTTTTATAAATTTTCGCCAATTATCGATACTGGATCCTATGCTCTTAACGATTCGAACTACGCTTTTCTGGCTCGCCAGAATGTAGAGGGTTTGTTCTTCCCCTCTCAGAATGAATGGATCAAGGCTGCCTATTTCGCGGGCCATAAAACAGAGAATAAAACAGATTATTTTTACTTCCCAACGGCCAGCAATAAGGCCCCTGTTCCATTGTTCACCAAGCAGGGAAAGGAACAAGGCTCAGCGAAGGGGCCGGCTTCAAAAAGCAAGTATGCCGTTGTCAATGTGACCGATACGGGTGAGGTTCTCGTTGATGAACTCAGTCCAAAAGCAATCAAAAAACAGGGATACTCGAATTATGACTTCGGTGTTTTTTGGCAGCCCTGGTATGCGCCCTCTGGTAAAACTTACAAAAATGCCAACGTCACGGATGTTGGTGGGTCTGCCAGCCCATCCCCTTGGCTTGCCTACGACATGGGGGGCAACGTTGTCGAGTACACCGATACCGTCGCTGGTGCTCTCGACCTGTCGAAACAGGAGGCGGAAGCGATTGGTGCTGCTGAAAACCTGCAGCGGTTGCCTGTCAGTTTTCGCGCTCATGGCGGGATCGCGAACGCGACGGGGTATCAGCTCTGGATCACCGCGACAGGTGCTGGCGATCCCTACGGACAGATTCTTGGTTCAGCCTATGAATACGGCGGAGCTCGTTTGAGTTTTGTGGGGGATGCCACCCCTGTAAAAGCGCCCAGGAAACTCACGCCTTCCGATGCTGCCGATGCGATCACGGGTCAGAAGGTGGTCACCCGGGCTGATTCCCCAGACAGTCTGGACACCCACTATTCCAACAATCTGGGCGAAAGAATCTCTCTGCTGGCTGACAAAAAGGCGGGTTATGTGTCCATGCCCAGCTCGTTCCATATGGTGCCGAAACAAGAGGGTGGGCGTCCCTATTTCTCCATGACCCACGATGCCACTGGTACCAGTCGAATCGTTCGAGGTAAGAAGCAAGCGAAGGAGGTGATGGGATCCGGGGATTATTCCAGTCCCGTGAAGGCCTTTCGGGCCCTCTTGCCCGGTGAAGGTGATGTGGATTTTGTCCGTTATCTCAATCCTGAGACAGGGGCCTATGCCTATTCCGACTTGGACGCCGATGCGTCGTATTTCACGTCCCATGGCTATGTGGCCGATGGGGTGGCCTGGTCGATTTAAGGCGAACTTGATGGATGTGGCGCTCCCCTGGTCTAAACGTTCTCCAGGCGCTGAGCCCCCTATGGCTCTTCTTTCAAAAAGGAGGATTGGCTGAGGGGTAGATCAATTGATTGAATGTGTTGATGGTTGTGGTTTGTTTGCTATCGAGACTCTCTAAGTCCCTGCACCATTTCTTGTATTCTCTGTGATACAAAAAAGTTGAAATCCATGGGCTAAGTTTGGCAGAAAGTGCGATCAAGGCTGCCCTCATGGATGGTTCATTATCGGTGTGAATTCGCTTCGTAATGCGTTCGCGCCACTCATCCGGTGGTGCGTATAAGGTGATGACGTCAAGGCGCGTTGTTTGCCTGAGGATCTCGCGTAACCGTGTCAGGTTGCTGTTGTGATTGATGCTGGTGAGATCAATATGGAGAAGAAGGCAGTGGTCCAGTTTTCGTGTTTTGCGTTTCTTCGCATTGGCTGGATCCATCAGACGTTGCATCCGGTTCAAGGTGGAGCGTTTCAGGCGTTGATATGGATTGCAGTCAAGCTGTTTCAAAACCTCCAGAATGAACGCATCGTGGGGAGGGTGACTTAATTTTCGGATCAGGTGTGTTTTGCCGCAGCCTGATGCACCTGCGATCACGATCACGTGGCGAGCATGCTTTCCCTTGCTGTGACGTCCCATGCTGTCCCTTCCCATGACGCAGAGAACGTTATTGCCTGGGTGGCCTCAGAGGCTCCTCTCTAGCGGATTTCTCTGGTGGGTTCCTTTGAGCTCTGTTCTCGATCTTGCGTTACTCGCTCTAGGTGCTGACCCAGCTTTCGGAATCCAAGTGTTGTCCTGATGATGATCTTGGATTTTTCACTAGGAGTGGAACAGGAGCACCAATCCCTGTTCAACTTGATGAAATTCCCGCTCTTCACGGCTGAGATCGAGCCCCACATTGAGCCCTTCTTTGAGTGCATCCTCGAAGGGGGGCGTTGATGGCGGAGCACTGTCAATCCACAGCGCAGCAATTCCCACCGCTGTGGCATGCCAACGGAATCGGCTCGTCGTGCCGATGTCCGGTTCGTTCAACGCCTCCTCCAGGAGGATGTTGATGGTGAGGT
>WTGE01000447.1 GCA_011525445.1 Synechococcus sp. CO36386bin_37 | reverse complement strand
GAACGACCTGGCCGAATCCAACAAGCTCGGTTTCATTGTTGAGTTCACCTAAAGCCGACGGCTGCATGCTGGAGCTTGGGGGCCAGCGATGAAAGGAAAATGTAAACCGTTGAAAAGAATCCGTCAGAGCAACAAGTAGTCAGCAAATCAAAACAAGATAAATAACTCAAGGGAATCATTAACCAAGGCCAAATCAAAACCATTTGAACGCGAAAAATTATGATGAGCAAGTGAGTCTTGTCTGAGCGATGCCTGAACAAGAAAACGAACCTGAATCGAAAGAAACCAAAAAGAAAATAAAGATTGGGGAAGAGTTTTACTTCCTGGATGAGCTAGATGAGCAAGCCAAAAAAATGGTCACGCAATTGATCGGCTCTGCATCACTTATCAAAACAAAAGAAATGGAACTTCTTCTCTTACAGGCAGGAATGGCATCGATGAATAGGGCCTTAGAGCAACACGTCAAGAAAGCCAAATAGGGCTAAAAACAAACCTTACACAACAAGCCATGACTAATTCGTTCCTTTCGAAGCCGCTCATTTGGGACACCAATGATCAGTTTCAATTCACATTTACGCATGGCAACGGTTTAGCCTACTGGGCGCAAGAATTGGATGATGAAGAAGATCTCAAGTGGTGGTACGTACAAGATGGATCACCATTTACATATGCGTTTACACTCGGATTAATTGGCTATGCACGACTAGTAGCCGAGAACTTTTTAATAACCCCGTATGGGAGCCTAGGAGGATGGACGGGCGCGCTGACAGAAACACTGTTTCTGGAGGGCTTCAACGCTCCATTCACTGACGACCCAGCCAAAGGACCTGCAACAGATGAAATCAATCTGTCACTACCTTTAGACACAAGGTTACGCGAGGTTTATACGAATGCCTTAGGCATATACGACAACTACTTGGCCCTCGATTACCATGAAGCAAATTCGCAAAATGCGATTAATTTTGTTGATTTTGTCAGTGAGATTATCTGGGATGTTCCGGTCCTAGAGCTAGCAGTTCAATTTGCTGGGCTACCACAATGGGCTGCGGATTGGGTGCCAAGAATATTAGACCAAGGAATGGATGCCGTTCTTGAAATATTAGAGACGAACATATTCACAGAGTGGATGGCAGATGAAATTCGAGATCATGTCGAACCGTGGCTCCAGATTGCCAATATGGGCACAATGGCCGCAATGGTTAGGCTTGCAGATTTAGCATTTGATGGAGAGCTGCAAGAAGTATTAAACGACCTTGGGGACAACCTCTTCTCAGGCTGGCTCATTAATGCGACAGCACTGGCAATGGGAATTCCAGTATTACCACTGGATCTCGTAAATCCAGTAATAATTGATATTTTCCCAGCGACGCCGCCATCAGACCTGACATTTATGTCATTGCCAATGTCTGCAGGGGCTTTGGATTACCCCCTGAGGATGGTCTTGGTCCCTTTGAGTCTGATACCAGACAAGCAAATTTAAATTATCTCACCAGTTTTGTTGAGGCAGCGCTTGGTCAGATTGACGCAACAACACTGATCACAGACTATATAAGTGCTTTCCTAAGCAACATCCCAGGCCTCAGGGGAACGGCACTAGAGGACGCACTAGAAGCATTGGTCGCTGGTGGAGCGCTGTATTTTGGAGCAGCTTCAGATCGTGGTCCTGTCAGAGAGCAATTAACAGAAGAATTTTTAAATGTATGGGGTGACTCATTTATCAAGCAACAAGCCCTCTACAAGAATAGTGATAACAATTGGCATCAGGAAGAGAATGACGACGGGGAAGTTGTTCGAGTTGATGGTGATGAAGAGGAAGTTCTAACTAGAGACAAAAACTTGAGGATGCATACCAAATCACTGGTAACCCATGAAATTGGGCATACCATGGGTTTGGTACATCCTGGTAATTACAATGCATCAGGAACTTCCTACTGGGATGGGCCACAGTTAGCAGAAATAGGGGAGGGTCAGGCTCCTTACGCAGAGAATCCACCGATCGCAGAAGGGTGGTGGAGAAATGAGGCTCAAAAAACTGGAGTTAACGATTGGGATTTAATAACGGACCTTCTCACATCACAAACAAATACTGTTGGGGATAAGCTCTCAGAACCAGGTCATGTAGGCCATGATAATGGAAGGTGGACACAAGAAAGCTATAACAAGCCGCTATTAACAAAGCCAAGATTGCCAGTGAGTGGTGGATTGGGAATCGGCAAAACAATCTACAATTTTTGGATTGAAGACGTTGACAATGCTGGAGGAGCAGTAACACCTTACACACCACTGAGACAATTCAAGCCAAGCACAGCAACAAGCCTACTGAATAGTCCTGATCTAATTAATCAAGCAGTTACTGCTGGTGCAGAAGAGTATGTAATTGATGGGGCATTTGGTGAACTACATATAACAAGTGCGCCTGGCGACACTGATTACGCCGTCAACTACAGAGTGGACAACACAAGAGCTGCACAAGTCACGAAGTTTGATAATGAGCAGTTTGTGATTAACGGTCCGGCTGGAACAGTCGCGGAAACGCTTCATTTCGTGGTGACTCCGCCAAGTGCTCTCCCGGGGGAAGGATTACAAGTAGACCTACAGCCAGCAATTGCGTGGGCAGCAGATTGGAATGTCAGTGACCCTGCCAGATTAGCCGAAATAGGTGTGCCACAATTCAAGCTAAGTGATATCGGAAATGGGATCAAGTTTGACTCAGTCATAGGAAGGCCACTCCAGCAGCCAAACAGTGTTGAAAGAATTGAACTGGACTCGCAGGATGTATTAACAGTCCATACCTTTTCAAATGATCCGGCATTTCTAAGCGAGCAAAGAATCTCACTTGATCAGTTTGATATTTTGCTTCATCCTGATCACAATGAAGCTATTTTTGTAGATAAGCAATTTATAGCAACAAATGCAGAATGGGCCGCAGCTAACAATCACTCTTTACCTAACTATCAAAGGTCTCAATATTTTCAAGTTTCACCATTTCTCCCCATACCATTTGGTGCTGTAGCACTTGGTGCTACCAATACAGCAACAATCAATTCAGTTTCGGGCAAAACAGAGTTAATCATTGCAGGAGGAGTTCCATCCGCGGGAGAACCTATTGACAGGTATCATGCTTTTTGGAGGCCCAAACCTGGCTTTACAATTAGCGATAATGAACGGATCAAAGAAGAATACGTTATTCCAATACCAGCGGCTTTTCAAAATGGTTACGGGAAAGCCGCACATAACACATATATCGAACTGATTGGAATGCCTGGGGGTATTCCACCTATGCGACTTAACACAACCAGAGCGTTAATAGCCCAATACAATGAGAGGGAAAATTTCGCTGGCCAAGACTGGGCAGAAGCAATTGAAAACTACACGCCTGGCCCGTTAGACCTTGATGCTTTCCATGTACTGTATGGCCCAGAATTAAATGCCAATACAGATGGAAATAATATCTATCGATGGGAGCCGCTTGAAGCGGCAATGCATCAAGTTATCTGGGATGTGGATGGAATCGATGAAATAGATGTCTCCAATCAACAGACTGGAGTAACTATTGACCTAAGAGGAGGATACGACACTCCCAATAGCATCGGCACTTTTGAAACAGTTGGCGAATATTGGTACGAAAATTATAGTAAATACGACATGATAATGAC
>WTGE01000259.1 GCA_011525445.1 Synechococcus sp. CO36386bin_37 | reverse complement strand
GGTAGAGAGCCAGCGTTAATTCAACAACGCCTAATCCTGGTCCTAGGTGACCTCCGCTATTTGAGACCACTTCCAGGTGACGTTCACGGATTTGCTTCGCGACATCCTCAAGCTCACTGACAGAGAGCCCGTGCAGCTGATTCGGATGGGTTATTTCGCGCAGATGCATTCCCACCCAAAAGCCGATTCCGTCAATCTACGAGCCTCGCCGCCCCTTCGTGTTGATGAGCAGTTGTCAGACTGCCGAGATGGATCATTATCTACCGAGGATTCTGCGCGCACGCGTCTATGACGTGGCTCGGGAAACCCCTTTAGAACTTGCTCACAATCTCAGCCGCAAGCTGAACAACAGCATCTGGTTGAAGCGGGAAGATCTTCAGCCTGTTTTTTCTTTCAAGCTGCGCGGTGCTTACAACCGCATGGCAAAACTTTCTGCATCGGAACTGAAACGTGGCGTGATTGCTTCCAGCGCCGGAAACCATGCTCAGGGTGTTGCTCTAAGTGCATCTCATCTTGGTTGTCGAGCTGTGATCGTGATGCCTGTCACGACTCCTGGAGTGAAGGTGGACGCGGTTCGCCATCTCGGGGCTGAAGTGGTTCTCCATGGAGAGACCTACGACGAGGCCTATGCAGAAGCGCGATCACGGAGTGATCAAGAACAGCTTTGCTTCATCCATCCTTTCGATGACCCTGAAGTCATTGCTGGACAGGGAACGGTGGGAATGGAAATCCTGCGACAGAGTCATCAACCCCCCAATGCGATTTACGTCGCTGTTGGCGGTGGTGGTTTGATCGGTGGAATCGCTGTCTATGTGAAGAGTCTCTGGCCTGATGTTCAGGTGATTGGTGTGGAACCCCATGATGCCGCTGCCATGAGCCTCTCCTTGGAAGCTGGAGAAAGGATCCGATTGCCTCAGGTGGGCCTGTTCGCCGATGGTGTGGCCGTCCGTGAGGTGGGTGCACACACGTTTGAACTCGCCCGAAACTATGTCGATCACATCGTGACGGTGAGCACCGATGAAATTTGTGCAGCCATCAAGGATGTCTTTGAAGACACCCGTTCCATCCTTGAACCAGCAGGCGCACTGGCGATCGCCGGGCTGAAGGCTGATGTGAGCCGTCGGTCTTTACAGCGTCAAAACCTGGTTGCCGTTGCCTGTGGCGCGAACATTAACTTTGCGCGGCTTCGCTTCGTTGCTGAACGAGCCGAGCTTGGAGAGGAGCGGGAGGCCATGCTGGCGGTGGAAATCCCAGAGCGACCAGGCAGTCTTCGCGAACTCTGCGGACTGTTCGAGGATCGCAGCCTCACGGAATTTTCTTACCGCATGGGGGCTGATGAGCATGCCCACATTTTTATGGGTGTTCAGGTGAGTGGTCCGGAGGACCGATCGAGCTTGATTGCTCATCTACAGACCCATGGTTATGCCTGTTTCGATCTCAGTGACGACGAGCTCTCCAAGGTCCATCTCAGGCACATGGTTGGAGGTCGACTGCCTGCAAGCTCCCAATCAGAAAATGTGCAAGAGCTTCTCTATCGTTTTGAGTTCCCGGAGCGCCCCGGGGCTTTGATGCGCTTCGTGACGGCCCTTCACCCCGAGTGGAGCATCAGCATTTTTCATTACAGAAATCATGGAGCGGATGTCGGCCGAATTGTTGTTGGCGTTTTGGTCAGTTCTGACGCTATGGAGGCATGGAAATCATTTCTGCGTGAATTGGGTTATGCCAGCTGGGAAGAAACCAGTAATCCTGCTTACAAGCTGTTCTTAGGAGGTTGATCAGAATGCATTATTGGCCAAAACTATTGGCAGCGTTAGCTTGAAAGCCCTTGTGTTGGAGGGAATCGATGGCTGATTCATCGGAGCGACGCAGTTCGGAGTTCAGCCTTTCGCTGCCCGCACGTCTGGAAGCCATTCTCTATCTCAAGGGCAAGGCTATGTCCGCGTCAGAACTCGCTGAGTTAGCTGATTCGAGTCAGCAGGAAACAGAGCAGGGCCTGATTGCCTTGACAGCTGGTTATGCGCAACGAGACACGGCGCTGGAAATCCACGAAAGCGATGGACGCTTCAGCCTTCAGCTGCGTGCCGGTCTCGGCGAACTGGTTCGAAATCTGCTTCCCGTCAATCTTTCAACAGCCACCCTTCGTACGTTGGCAACAATTGCTTTGAAACGACGCATCCTTCAGTCGGAACTGGTGGAATTGCGCGGATCAGGAGCTTATGACCATATCAAGGAGCTGTTGAGTCAGAATTTCATCGAACGCAAACGGCAGAGTGAAGGACGTTCGTACTGGCTCAGCCTTTCGGAAAAGTTTCACCGTACTTTTTCCGTTCTTCCTGATCGGGGGATCTCAGAACCCGATCAGGCTGCATAAAGTTCATTCAACACACCCTCATTACGAGTGCCAATGGATTTGAGTCTTGTATCCACCTTTCTTCAGGTTCTCGCCCAGACCCTTCAGATTTATTCGCTGGTGTTAATCGTCCGCGTTTTGCTGACCTGGTTCCCGAATGTTGATATGGGCAATCCTGTTCTGAGCACCGTGAGTTCCATCACGGACCCCTACCTCAACGCGTTCCGTGGGTTGATCCCGCCTCTGGGTGGTTTGGATCTATCAGCCATTCTGGCGTTTGTCGCATTGAGCTTGATGCAGCAGTTGCTCGTGTCTGCCAGTTATGCCTTTGCAGGTGGGTTTGCTTCCTACGCTTAGTCATCCAGCACTGATTCATTACTGTCAGCGGTGATCGCCACTTCCTTGTAACTGACCACGGGCAGAGCGATCACGAAGCTTGACTAAATTTTGATTGGCGACGTCGTCTAATTCATATCCCAGTTCGCTTGCCAGTTGAGCGACATACCAAAGCACATCACCCAGCTCCATTGCGATCTCTGCGCGGACCTTGTCGTTGAACTGTCCGCCATGATCGCGAATCACCTTTTTGACTTTGTCAGCAACTTCCCCCGCCTCGCCGGTCAAACCAAGCGTGGGGTAGATCGGATTGTGTCCTGCGTCTGGATACAACGCAGTAAGCCGCGCGGCTTGTTGATAGGCGTTCAGCTGCATGGCGAACCTGATGGGACTGTCATCATCCACTAGCTGCATGAGACGAAAAGGGCAAGACGGTAGATTTCGCAAGCTTTAAGACCTGCTGGATGGCCCAGATCGATCTATCGCGTCGAACCAAGATCGTGGCCACCATTGGGCCAGCAACTGAAAGTCCTGAGCGGATCCGGGAGTTGATTCGAGCGGGTGCGACCACGTTCCGACTTAATTTTTCTCACGGCGATCACAGTGAGCATGCCGAGAGAATTTCCACGATTCGACAGGTCTCGCACGAACTGGGCGCTCACACTGGAATTCTTCAAGATTTACAGGGTCCCAAGATTCGTCTGGGTCGATTCGAGGAAGGCCCGATCACTCTCGCCAAGGGTGACCGATTCGCTCTCACCTCAAGGCAGGTGCGTTGCAATCAAACCATTGCAACGGTCACGTACGACAAGCTGGCAGCAGAGGTGACTGCCGGGAGTCGAATCCTCCTGGATGATGGACGTGTGGAGATGCTGGTTGAGCGCGTCGATAGCGTTGAACAAACATTGCATTGCACCGTCACTGTTGGAGTCGGTTTATCGAACACCAAGGGAGTGAATATTCATGATGTTCCAGTGTT
>WTGE01000162.1 GCA_011525445.1 Synechococcus sp. CO36386bin_37 | reverse complement strand
GACTAGGTCTTTGCGTGGGATCACTCAAATCCGCCATGGGATGCACCACGGCTGCCCTTTTGGGGTGGAAGCTCAGTTGGTTCAGGGTGAATTGGCTGCTGGCAATTAGTTGCTGACAGCGTTGAAGATCGGCAGCGTGCTTGCGGCCGGCGGCACCCCAAACCTCCAAGCCGTGCAGCCAGCAGCTCAGCTGCTGAGGCCTGAGCCACAGAGCGGGTTTGAGCAGCAACACATGCATGCTCAAAACCTGGTGGGCATTCGGCAGCCACCACAACAGCTTCAGCACAAAAGCGCAGCGACCTAACCAGCGCCCCAAAGCTCCTGGCCCCACCCGGCCCGTGCTGATCACTTTGACCTGATGCCCTTGCCTGAGTAAGGAGTCGCGAACCTGGAAGCTAAGCCGTTCAATACCGCCACGGCGGCGCAGATCAAAGCACAGCAGCAGGATCATTGGAGGCTTAACAGCAGCTCGTTGTAGTGCTTGAGCGACCGTTCAAATCCGAAGCGTTCGCCATAGACCCGTTGAGCGCGTTTCCCCATCGCCTCCACCTCATCCGGATGACGGCTGAGGTGTTGCAGCTGTTGCGCCAGGAGTTGGGTATCACCCGGTGCCACCACGATGCCGAGTTGCTCTTGCTTTACCAGCTCGGCTAAATCGCAGTTGGGGCCTGCAACCAACACCAATCCGCGGCCGCTGGCCAAGATCCCGTAAAGCTTGCAGGGTGCCAGGGTGTTTTCTGCGCCTGGGATCAGGCTGATGCAGGCCAGATCGCAGGCAGCCAGGGTTTCAGGTAGACGTGATCGCGGCTGGTAGGGCAACAGCAGCACATTGCTCAGGGCGGCTTGCTGAATCACCTGCTGCTTGGCCCCACCGCCGATGAAGAGGAACTGGATGCCCGGGTCGCTTTGGAGCTGAGCTGCCGTATCAATCAGAGTATTGATGTCATGGAGTCGGCCGAAATTGCCGGAATATTGGATCGTGAAGCGGCTTTGAAAGCCATGCTCCACTGCAAAGGGATTGGTGGCTCGCGGTAATGCTGAGCCCTGCTCAATGGCCCAGTTGTGGATCACAGTCAGAGGCAGTCGATGACGGCTCTCCTGTTGCAGCTGTTGGGCCATCGCTTGGTTGAGCACCACCGTGGCTGCTGAATTTCGGCAGATCCATTGCATCAAGGCAGTCCAGATCTGAGTACTGAATCCTTGGCCTGCGAGAACACCACTCAGTACAGCTGAGCGTGGGAAGAGGTCTTGAAATAGAAAGACGTATGGAAGCCTGCGAACAACCTTGAGAAGCGGCCCGATCAAACCGATGAAGGGGGGATTGGAGACGATAAAAACCAAATCATTTTGATGGGCTCTGAAGCTGCACCACAGGAAGCAGGAACAAAGAAACCGAATGCCCGCCAAGGTTTTACCGCCCACACTCTTGGTGGCGTCGGCTGCTTGCTTCTGCTGCCCAAGGCGCACCACACGGAGGCGGTTGTCTGCATCGTCAATGGGACGAGCTGAGGTGGCTGTCAGCACCGTGATAGTCCAGCCCAGTTCAGCAAGCCCAACGCTCAGATCTCGCATCAATTGAGCTGTTGCACCACTGCTGGGTTGATAGTGCTCACTCACCAAGATCAGTCGCCTTGATTTCACAGTGCTAAACCTCGCTTGTGGCGACGCCTTTCAATCACTTTGGTAATGGTGATTAGGTCATAGCCAGCCATCAATAACGCGAACAGCAATCCCTGCCAGCCCTCTAGAAATCCACCCTGCAAGACATATTTCTGAGCAAAGCGGAAGATGGGTCTTAGGGGCCATGCTTTGGCCATGGCTAGGCGCAGCTTTTTCCAGCGTTGGGTTCCTAAAGCTTGTACGCCGCCTCCGCTGAGCACAGCCTCAATTCGTTCGGCTTCCCAAGTGGCGTAGCGTTTGTGCCGTTCCAACCAATCATCAATCCCTTTGCTGAAGGCGTAATGCTCATAGGGTTCATGGATGCGGCTGATGCATCCGCCAACAGAAAAGCTCTCCCACACACCACCTTCAAATTGCAAGACACCTTTCTTCAATAGTCGTGGATGCCAATTGGGATACCCCTGTGTGTATTTCAGCCAGCGCCCTAGAAACCAATAGCGGGGTGTGAGTTCGTATCCATCAGCGGTTGCGGGGTGTTGGATGGCCTGTTGAATCGCTTGTTGGCATCGTGTTCCGATTTCTTCATCGGCATCAAGGAACAGAACCCAGTCGCTTTGCAACTGCCCTTGATTGAGCGCCCAGTTGCGTTGCTCGGTGATTAAAAACTGACCCGTTTGGCGGTGCTCCATGACGCGGGCCCCGCAACTGATAGCGATGTCTTGGCTGCCATCGGTGCTGCCTGAATCAACCACCAACAACTCATCGCACCAGGCCAATGAGTGAAGTGCGCGAGCCAGATTCTCTGCCTCATTGAGGCAAAGAACGACTCCGGCAATGGTTGGTGATGGTGCTTGCTTCACTTTTGACGTGATCCCAGTATTTGCCGGTAAATGGCCACAGCCTGATCAGCCACTGCAGCCTCGCTGTAGTTCTGAGCCACCCATTGAGCACAGCTGCTGCCAGCTCTTTGAGGATTGTTGAGCCATGCTGCTAACCAATCCACCCAAGCTTGTGCTTCACGAGGCAATACGGCTCCAAAGTTGGAAGGTGCACCATTGATCAGATCGCCTCCAACGCCAGTTCTATCGCTGATCGCAACGGTGCAGCCACAAGCCAGAGCTTCAACCACCACGTTGCCAAAATTCTCATGACGACTGGGCAGTAAGAGCAGATCAGCTGCGTTGTAAATCGAAGCCAAGTCCTGGGCTGGCTGGTTTGGTAATTGCAGCATTCGACTGTGTAGGTTGTATTTTTTCAGTTCGTTTTTGAAGTGGGCACCACTGCCATCATCATCATTGCCCACTACAAGCAGCTGCCAATTTAGTTCTGCAAGCTCTTTCAATACTGATGGCAGCAAATCTAATCCTTTTTTATGGTGCAGACGACCGCATATGAGAAGGAGTGGTGCATAAAGATCAATCCCATTCTCTTTCCGCCATTTGGCACCATTCTCATTATTAATATGGAGATGATTTAAATCAATGGGATTGGGCAATTGGTAGCAAGGGGCTGTCAGTTTGAGCTTCTCAAGTTCTTCTTCTTCTTGATGGGTTGTGACATGCAAGCCTGCCGCTCTTTCTAGCCATGGTCGCTCCTTGAGGTAATAATATGGAATTTTTTTCCACCATCGTTTTGATCGTGAATAAGGACCCAGTGCACCGCGGAGGCTTTGTATGACTGGAATCTCTAGTCGATAGGCTTCTTGTTGGACTGCAATACCAAGAGGTTGCCACACAGAACTCAGATGCAGAAGATCAGTTGCCTGGAGGTAGTTAGTGAGGGAATTTTTAAGAGCTTTTGAATCAATTGTTCCTTTTTTTCGATCAACCTCAAAATAGGTTACTTCGACGCCGTTGCGAGTGATTGGTTTGCCAAGTTCTTCATCACTTAGTTGAGGCAGTCCAGCATTGGTTGTGAGAACATTGATCTTGTGACCACTTTTAGCTAGAGCTTCACAGAGGCGACTGACGCTGAGAACTGGTCCTCCATAGTGCCAGGCTGGAGCATAAACGGGAATAAAATGTGTAATGCTTAGGCTTTTATTATTCATAAAGTAATGTTT
>WTGE01000144.1 GCA_011525445.1 Synechococcus sp. CO36386bin_37 | reverse complement strand
GTTGCAACTGGCGCGGCAGCACCCCTTGGTCTTGGATTCGCCTGCACCAGTAGTTCGGATTGCGAATTTTGACGACAGTGCCATCCGCTACGAATGGCTGGTTTGGCAACTGGATTACGGCCAGCGCCTGCGACTGAAAGGTGACTTGATGGAGCAGCTTTGGTATGCCCTACGACGCGAGGGACACAGCATTCCATTCCCGGTACGAGATGTCCGGCTGCAACAGGTCGAGCAAAAGGCAAACCTCAGGGAGCCAGAAGCTCAAAGCCGGTTTGCAGGTCTGCTCAAACACCATCCTCTGTTTGCTGAACTGACAGACCAACAACGCGAGCAGCTTGAACGAAATGTCGAGTTCGGCACCTATGGACAAGGCGAAACGATCGTCAGCGAAGGTGCCACCGGGGATTCGATGTTCATGATCTGCAGCGGCAGTGCCAACGTCAGCCGGCAACTTCAAAAAGGCGAATCGTTCACGGTTGCCCAGTTAGGAGCTGGTGATGTGTTTGGTGAGATGACCCTCTGCACAGGCGAGCCTCGCAGCGCCACAGTGCGCACGCGTAGCGAATGTGAGCTCGTTGAAATTACGCGCATCAGCCTGGCGGAGCTCTTTCATGAAGACCCGCAATTACTGGAGCGTTTTGGTGCACTTATTAGTCAACGCCAAGCTGAAATTCGCCAATTAGAGGCTGAAGCATCCAGCAACCAACAGGAGGATTTAGTACGAAGAATGAAGCGTCTATTCAGCAGCTTACTAAGCTAATACCAGCTGATAAATAACAAGCGATCGCAAAGAATATTCAATCGCCAGTCACGAAGCCCCGATGGCACCCACTCACCCTTTGGATGAGTCAGTGGTGATGACGAGGATTAAAGCGACCCTGCGAGTGTGTGTTCACTAGAGCGTTGCACCCGTTGAGCAAGTTGGCGCAACAAACCATGGGAAAAATGCTTGGAGCGATTGAGCAACTCATCAAAGGCATGCACTGGGAATGCAAAGACTTGCAGACCTTCCGCAGATGCCTCAAGCTTGATAGATGTGGATTCACCAGAGATTACTTCCATCGCCCCAATCACAGAACCGACACCATGCTCAATGAACTGGCCATCATCGGTTAATTCAACCGCGCCCCCTCGGAGAATTAAAAGGATTAATTTTTTTCGCTGAATAGGCTCACCTGCAGACCAAGATTTCAACCAACCATGCTCAGCGACCCAGAGCAATCCCGACGGCAACAAATCTCGGAACAAGCTTGATCTAGCCAGATGGGGAAATTCATCGTGATCTCGATGCTTTTGCCCCTTGAGCTGACTGTCTAGAAACATCGAGGTTCCCAAACCTGAGCGAGAAGACTGCAATCTTGATGTAATAACATCCGGCCTTATTATACGCTCAATCATCAAAACCCAGCCAGCTATATCAGGATCAGGGTCAAGCCATAGAGTATCTAGGGCCTCACCAAGCGAGGCAAAATCCTGGGGCTTATGAAGCATCTGCTCCTCTAAAATACTAGGAGGCAAGCATCCAGCGATCGAGTTCAATCGCTGCTCCATTGCCAACGCCAGAGGATGAAGTAAAACCAGATCAGATGCTTGCTGTTGTAAAACCATCAAGCGGGCTCGCTCCTGAGAGAATTGCTGCAAGTGTCTCTGCAATTTGATCCTTGCTAAATCGCCGGTACTGTGAAACCGACTGAGAACTTTCTCAGCTTCAACAGGTTCCAGACCTGACTCTATTTTTAATCGCTCCAAGGGAACCTTGAGCTGCAGAGGCAGTGAAGCGATGTCGAGCGTTTGAAGTCCTGATGTGGTCATAAAATTCTCTACAGCCTCTGCAAATGCTTCTTCCCTTAACTGCTGTAGTTGCAAGGTGCGCTCGTCCAACTGCAACAGTGAAGGGTCATCAGCAGCAAGCAAACGAATGGCAGCATGGTGATCATCTTCAGAAAGCTGCAAGCTTTGACGAAGCTCTTCCAAATCAACCAGAGCAGCAGCGCGATCAAGAGACCCACTACGAATCAAGTCTCGAATCACACCTTGATAAATTTCAATTGCACGCCCACTCACCGCAGCCGGAAGAGCCTTAGCCAACGTAAAAACCTCTTGCGCAGATAGGTCCTGCAGCCTCCTGCCATCTAAGGCAGCATCAAGGCCGGGCAATTGCTGCAACTGTCGACGCAAACTATCTGTTGTACTCTCTCTCCGATAGGTGGATTGATCACGCCCCCAGGAGCGAAATAAAACAATGGCAGAAGTTGCCAAAACCAATGAGCGCATCAATTGAGCGCCATGAAAACCAAACGCTCCTTGAGTAGGGTCGACAAACCAAAAGAACAAATTGACTGAGATAAATGTTGCCAACAAACGGGTACGACTGATCGCCAGATCATCGCCTGCTGGAATACCTAATTTTGAATACTGGCGTTGCAACGCCGATTCAATGACTTGAAATAAAGCCACGGATACCCAGCCAGAAAGTCCAAGCAGAAGTGGAATCACAACCAGCCTGGGGAATGGAAGCCAACTAAACAGGGGGTCCAAAGCACGCGATGGCAGAGTTGCGTCAAAAGCCCAACGTCCATCACGCAGATAAGTTAACTCACTATTGAGAGGCGCCAAATGCACCTCAACCGCCATCATCAACACAAAAAACATCAAGATAAGGCCTGAATAGGAATACCAAGCCCAAGACAATCCACGCTTTCCACGCAAAAATTGCCAATAATGCCTTTCCGAATCAATATCAATGCAAGAAGCCTGACAAGCAACACAGGCACTTTGTTCTTTGCCTGATTCAGCAATTGAGCGACACATCGATTGTGTGATTTTGCTAGAGCTACCGACGTGTGCGCTAGCCCCCAAAGTACTGCGCTGGCCAGTCAAAATTGACTGCACAGGCCCCATAGGACAAACATATTGGCACCAAGCCTTTCCGGCATATGCCCAATCTACAAATACAGCTGCAGCAATCGTAAAAATCAGCAAAAGTGCAAGGCCTACGGGACTTGAATTGACTACCAGCAAGCGCAAGCACAGGCCCGCAATAAGAAGAATCCATTGCAGTTGAACATGATGGCGGGCGAGCCATGAATCTGGCCTAATTTTGGCAGGTTCAAGACGACCTTTCTTATTAAGAGTTTTACGCTGAAAGCCAAATGAACGTGTAATTTGAGACACGAATGCCAAGGGGCAAATTCGACGCCAAAATTCATGACTTCCGACAACAATGATTAACAATATTACTGGAACAATGACACCCCAAAACAAACGATTGCCTGGCTGCCCGTGCATAACACAATCGACAGCATTGGATTCACACCCTGGAACCAATGAAGGAGGCAATGCCAATGCTGGAATCAGTAGAGAGAGGATCAAAAGAGACCAACCCACCAACAAAACGCCACGCACCACACGGGCCTGCGCTTCTGGCCATTGACTGAACCAACGCATGCTGAACCGCCTTTGCACCTGGCCTGAAAATGCTCAAATTTGGCTGCAGCGTCAATCGGCCAGCCAGCAGAGACAGACAAGGCTATGAATGAAGAAAGGCACACAGCACATGTGGGGTGACGAACCACAACTCGAAGCCTTCCGCGAGCGGCTCAAGGTGCTGCTAGAGGCCCATCAGCAGGATCTCAACCCGCAGGTGATCACGGCCGAGGAAGGCACGGTGCTCTGCCGCCAAGGCG
>WTGE01000251.1 GCA_011525445.1 Synechococcus sp. CO36386bin_37 | reverse complement strand
TGACAGCTGATCAATGCTGCTTTGACTCCGCTCCATTCGTTGCATCGTCATAATATCAACCAGAATAACATGGGTCATTTCATAACTACATACGAATATCAAATTACTTATGATTTGCCTATGGAATTCTGATTGCAAACGCTTCAATATTCGACGATTTCTATCATTTTTTTACTAACTATCGACTCATTTCCAGCATGCGTTGTATTGGCGCCAACGCTTTAAGTCTAACAACTTCTTCCATTTCTATTCTGGGTTCAAGTCTATCCAGGCATTGATACAATTTTTCAAGTGTATTTAATCGCATATACGGACAAGTATTGCAGCTGCAATTATCAAGACCTGGTACATCAATAAATGTTTTATCTGGTACTCTCTTTTGCATCTGATGCAAAATTCCTGGCTCAGTTAATACAATAAAGGTTTGAGAGTCACTCGATTCAGCATAGGATAATAATTTACTGGTAGAGCCTATAAAGTCTGCCATTTCAAGTAAATTTTCCATGCATTCTGGATGAGCTATAACTTCTGCCTCTGTATGTTTAAGTTTTAACTTCATTAATCCTTCCTCACTAAATGTTTCATGGACAATGCATCGTCCCGGCCAAAGGGTGAGATCACGTCCACTCTGTCGTTGGACCCATCGGCCCAGATTTTGATCTGGTGCAAACAAGATCGGTTGTGATTCCGGAAGCTGATTAATAAGATCAACAGCATTGCTACTAGTGCAGATCAAATCACTTTGTGCTTTAACATCCGCTGTACAATTAATATAACTTACAACAAAATGATCTGGATGCTTTGATTTAAATACTTCAAATGCATCCGATTCACAATCATCCGCAAGCGAACATCCTGCATCGACATCTGGCAATACAACAATTTTATCTGGACATAATATCTTCGCTGTTTCAGCCATGAAATGAACACCGCAAAAAACAATTACTTCCGCATCAGTACTGGCCGCTTTTCGGGATAACTCCAATGAATCACCGATAAAATCAGCGATATCCTGTATTTCAGGTTCTTGATAGTAATGTGCAAGGATTATGGCTTTTTTTTCCTTCCTCAGTTTGTTAATAGCATCGATCAGATCGTGAGGAGTGTCTGTCATGGTCCTGCCAATGAGACCTATCAAGGCCCTAACTTCTGACATTCTGACCATTTCAGGCAGGATGATGTCAGATTAGGAATTACCCCTGTCCCGATTACGTCTCGCCATAGCCGGAGATCTGCATGGTGATTGGACTCACCATGACGAACAGCTGCTTGATCAGCTTCGTCCCGATGCCTTGCTGTTTGTGGGTGATCTGAGTGACGGGGATGTCCGGTTGGTGAAGGCCATCACCCGTTTGAAGCTTCCTTGCGCCGTCATTCTTGGTAACCATGATCGTGGCAAGGATCGCTCTGGTGAACGGCTGAGACAGCAGATCTCCTTGCTTGGTGATCTGGATTGCTCCTGGAGGATGCGCAGCTGGTCGTCACCGCCCGTTGCAGTGGTTGGAGCTCGCCCCTGCAGTTCTGGAGGAGGTTTCCACCTGTCTCAGGCTGTAAGCAACGTGTTCGGTCCCGTCACAGAGGATGAATCCGTGGCACGGATTGTTCAAGCAACCTCAAAGGTTCCACGCGACTGGCCCCTTGTTGTCTTGGCCCACAGCGGACCCACCGGTCTTGGATCCGATGCATCCAGCATTTGTGGTCGGGATTGGAAGCAACCCCACGTGGATTGGGGCGATCGGGATCTTGCCATCGCACTGGAGACCATGGGTCGACAACGTCGCGCGGATTTGGTGGTGTTTGGACATATGCACCACAGACTTAAAGGACGAAGAGGGGAGCGCACCACGTTCCATCAGGACCGCTTCGGCACGGCATACGTGAATGCCGCCTGTGTCCCGCGCTCAGGAATCGACGAAACAGGTCGAACCTTGATTCATTTCACCTGGGCTGAATTCGAGAATCGACATCTCAGTCTCGTCAGCCATCGCTGGTACCACCTGAGTGGACTTTTGGCCTATGAACAGACCCTGTTAAGACGATCAACGGAAGCTGTCCAACCATGCTGATTTACGCCTGCATCAGCAGCCACGGCTATGGGCACGCTGCAAGACAAGCCACAGTCTTCAGCGCTTTGCACCGGCTTCAACCCTCCTGGCGGTTGGTGGTCAGTACGTTGATTCCCTCTTCATTTCTCAACCTTGCCTTCCAGGGGATTCCCATTGAGCATCGCTCTGTGCGCTGGGACGTCGGAATGGTTCAAGCCGATGCACTTGGCATTGATGAAGCTCGAACACTGAAGTCATTGCAGACTCTTGAACAAGACCTTCCTCAGATTGTTGATCAGGAGGCAACCTGGCTCAAATCGCAGAAAAGCCCAATTCTGATTCTTGGCGATGTGCCTCCAGCAGCAGCAACACTCGCTGATCGGCTTGATGTTCCTTTGGTTTGGATGGGGAATTTTGGCTGGGATGACATCTATGAACCCTTAGGAGCTCCATTTAATCGTTACGCAGCTGAGGCCAAGACTCAGTACAGACAAGGTCAGCTTCTGTTGCGATGCCCATTCTCGTTGCCAATGAACTGGGAATTGGACGAGAAGCACCTGGGGCTGACCGTGTCTGCGTTACGTCATCCCCCGACACCGTTGCGTCATCATCTTGAGCAGATGGAACGACCTCTTGTTCTTGTGGGTTTCGGCGGATTGGGTTTCAGCTTGAGTGCAAACCTGTTTCAACGTTGGTCCTCGCATCACTTTCTGATGCCGACCCCGACCGACTTGAAACTTCGAGCCACACTTGAACATCAATCCAACATCACTTTCTTGCCCCAGAACATCCGACCATTCGATGTGATGCCGTTCTGCAAGCGACACATTGGTAAACCTGGTTACAGCACATTCTGTGAGGGTTTAAGCCAGAAACTGGGCATGCATGTGGTGGAAAGGGATGGCTTCGCTGAAGCTTCAGTGCTGATGGATGGTCTTCGTCTCTACGGCGAGCACAGAATCATCAAGCGTGAATCGTTCAATCAAGGCGACTGGGATTTGGATCAGCAACTTGTGGAACCAACTCAGCCTTTGTTATCCACAGAAGGTGCCGAAGAGGCAGCAAAAGCAATCTCCGACACGGCAGCTAGCATTGTTCACAACAACTGATTGGTTTTATTAATTAAACTAATCAGAGGCAAAACTCCTGGCTTCATCAGGCTTTGGCGCATTCTGCGTCCAAACCGAGTCGCATTGCGATCGGTAGGCGATCTCGCGACTGTCACATCAGCTCTTGGGCCGTCTTGTGCTGTTCGTCAAAGTTCCATCGATTGGATTTAAAGGATCCAATTTCTCGTACCTCATATTCCATTCGTCGCTAGAACAGCGACCCGTTGATTCATCTCCGGTCTTTCATTTCGTTCCTTATGACTTTCCTTGCGAAAACAGTCTGTCGTCTCCTTCCAGCAGCTCTCGCAAGTTCAGTCCCCTGTTTCGTTTCAATAGGATCAGCACAAGCTTCTGTAGCTCCAATTCCCACCCTGCAATCCTCCCGTTCAGGGTTGATGACGTCTGTCGAGCAGTCTCGGATCAGTGCTCTCCCTTACATCATCACTCCTGAACGAAGGGCGTTGCTCAATACCATTCGTTTCGCAGAAGGCACCTGGAAAAACGGCCTTGACGTGGGGTATCGCGTGATGTTCGGTGGTGGTCTGATGGCCAGCATGGATC